>JASLDA010000003.1 GCA_030151745.1 Chitinophagaceae bacterium
CATACCGCCAGCATGATGAACATACCGGCCTCCACGCAGAACATGACGGGATTACGGAACTGGACGCGGGGATTGAGCTTTACGAATGACTGCCGGAGGGCTTCCCTGACCAGCGCCGGCTCAAACATGCTTTTCTTATTTGTTGTTGACATTGTTGATAGCTACGTTTACATATTCATCCACTCCGCGATCGGGCCGAGGGCCAGGGCCGGGAAGAAGGAAAGAGCCGCGACGATCGCGATCACCGCGAATACGACCAGTCCGAAGGTTGCGGTGTCCGTACGAAGCGTTCCTGCACTTTCGGGGATATACTTCTTTTTCGCCAGGAGCCCGGCGATCGCAACGGGACCTATGATCGGCAGGAAGCGCGCCAGCAGCAGAACGATGCCGGTCGTGATATTCCAGAACGGATTGTTGTCGGCCAGGCCTTCGAAGCCGCTGCCGTTATTTGCCGCGCTCGATGTGTACTCGTACAGCATCTCGCTGAAGCCATGATAGGATGGATTGCCGAGATAGTTCGTCGCATGCATCGGCTTACCGGCAGCGTCCAGCGCCCACCAGCCCATGTTTGCATTGTGCGCCGCGAGATAGGCGGCGATCGCCGTACCGGCCAGGATCAGGAAAGGATGCAGCAGCGCGACGAGCATGGCGATCTTCATTTCCCGCGCTTCGACCTTCTTGCCCATGAACTCCGGCGTGCGCCCGACCATGAGCCCGCTGATGAAAACCGCCAGGATGACGAACACATAAAAGTTCAGGAAGCCCACGCCGCAACCACCGTAGAAGCAGTTGACCATCATACCCAGCATCATATTCATCCCGCTGAGCGGCATGTAGGAATCATGCATCGAATTGATGGACCCGGTGGAGATGATCGTCGTCACGACGGCCCAGTAAGCGGATGCGGGCGAGCCGAAGCGCAGCTCCTTGCCTTCCATATTGCCGGCAGGCTGGCCGATGCCCATCTTTGCGATCAGGGGATTGCCGCCCATTTCCGCGCTGAGCGTCGGAATCAGCAGCAGCACGAAACCAAGGGTCATGACGCCGTAGATCATCCATGAAAGACGGCGGCGCTTCAGGTAAAAGCCCAGGGCGAAGATCATGGCCAGCGGGATGATCACCTGGGCGATCATCTGCGTCGCATCGGTTAGATAATTCGGATTCTCCAGCGGGTGCGCGGAATTCGCTCCGAAAAAGCCGCCGCCGTTCGTGCCGAGGTGCTTGATCGGAACAAAAGATGCGACGGGACCCCGGCTCACGTATTGCGTATCTCCCTGCAGGGTTACGATTCTGTCCTTGCCCCGGAAGGTCATCGGCTGCCCGTTGAGCAGGTGCACTAGCGCGACGGCCAGGCTGAGCGGGACCAGGATGCGCGTCGTCGCCTTCAGGAAGTAGTTGTAGAAGTTGCCCAAACGCTCCGTGCTGCGGGCCTTCAGCGAATTGAACACGATCACGGCTGCGGCTATGCCCGTCGCGGCGGTGACGAATTGCAGGAATTGCAGGGCGAAGGTCTGCGTGAAGTAGCTCGCCCCGCTTTCCCCGCTATAGTGCTGCAGATTGCAGTTTACCAGAAAGGATATTGTCGTGTTGAAGGCCTGATCCGGGCTTTGCGAAGCAATACCGTCGGGATTGAGCGGCAGCCAGGCCTGGTTCATAAGACAAAAAAAGGTCCAGGCAGCCCAGACGATATTGATAGCCAGCATGGCTTTCATATGCTGCTTCCAGCTCATCTCCCGGTCCGGATCGATACGGGACATGCGGAACAGGAAACGCTCCACCGGGCCGAAGATGCGATCCGTCCAGACCGGCTTCCCGGCGAAGACCTTGGCCATGTATCCCCCAAGCGGGATGGCCAGGCCCAGCGTCAGCGCGTACATCAGTACGACACCTAAAAGTTGACTATTCATAAGATCGACCGGCTAGAATTTTTCAGGTTTGATGAGCACGTACACCATGTAAGCGAACATGAGCAGCGCGACGATGAAGAGCAGGATCATGGCAGTTCAGATTTTTTCGAGCCAGTCGATCGAACGATAGATGAGGCCGAAGCCCAGCGCGGTAAGCGCGATCAGCGAGATGGTCAACATATGATGGTGGTGTGAGTGAACGAAGGACGTGAGCTGCCGGTTGTGCGCAGCATATGGCAAACAGGCTGCCAATCGCAGTAACTTCCTGCAACAGATTAACACTCAGCGACCAAGGCCTTAAGCCCGGCTTGGACACATAAAAAAAGCCTATCAAAATGATAGGCCGCTTATCAAAATGATAGGGTCAGCTCATAGTCCGTACTCCGCGAGCTTCCGGTAAAGGGTAGCAATGCCGATGCCCAACAGGCGTGCGGTTTCAGCCTTGTTCCCCCGGGCAGATTCCAGCACCCGGCATATATGCGCGCGCTCCATCGCGGCAAGTGCCGTCGAATCGTTCGTGACGCGATACTGCTGCAGCTCCAACGGCAGGCTTTCGACCGATAGCACCTCACCCTCCTCCAGGATCACGGCCCGTTCCAGGACGTGCTTCAGCTCACGGATATTGCCGTTCCACTGATACTTGACGAGCACAGCCTGGGCTGCGTCGCTGATGGCGTAAATATGCTTTCCACTCTTCGCGGCGATACGCTTCAGGAAATGAGCGGCAAGCAGGGGAATGTCCGAGACCCGCTCCCGGAGCGCCGGGAGCACGATCGAAAAAGTCGCGATCCGGTAGTACAGGTCTCCCCGGAAATTCCTCGCCGCTATTTCCTCCTGCAGGGACCGGTTGGTTGCGGAGATGATACGGACCCCGGCTTTGCGCTGCCGGGTATCGCCGACCATATAGTAGGTGCCGTCTTCCAGCAGACGCAGCAGCTTGGGCTGCAGGTCCGGCGGCAGCTCGCCGATCTCATCCAGGAACAGCGTCCCGCCCGCGGCTTCATCGACCAGGCCCTTCTTGTCTTTCATCGCTCCGGTAAAAGCGCCGGCCTTATGCCCGAACAGGGTACTTTCCAGCAATTCCTTATTCAGGCTGCTGCAGTTCAGCGCGACGAACGGACCTCCGCTGCGGGCGCTCGCGCTATGAATGGCCTGCGCAAACACTTCCTTCCCGGTTCCGGTTTCGCCGGTCAGCAATATCGTAGCCTCGGAAGGTGCAACCTTCTTTGCCAGCAATACGGCGTCGCGGATCGCCTTGCTTTCCCCGATAACTTCCTGGAAGCCCTTCAGATCCCGGATTTCAGCGCTTCCCGATTTTTCCCGTCTCTCGGAGCCCAAGGCCGCAGCCTGGCTGAGCAGGGGAACGATCTTGTCATTGTCGTCGCCCTTGACCAGGTAATCGAACGCGCCGTTTTTCATTGCCCTTACGCCATCCGGTATATTGCCGAAAGCGGTAAGAAGGATGATCTGAATTGCCGGGTACCTTTCTTTGATCTCCTTCGTGAAATCGACGCCGTTCCCATCCGGCAGGCGCACATCGCAGAGCAGTACGTCCACTCCACCGCGGTTTAATACCGTACGGGCCTCGGCCAGGCTTCCCGCCTCCGATACCTGGTAGCCTTCCAGTGAGATTATCCGGCTCATGAGCTTTCGCAGCTTTGCCTCGTCATCCAGTATCAGGACCGTTACCTTCATGAAGCAAAACTCGGGTGTACGATCGATATCAGGGTACGGAAGCGGAGAGCGGCTATTCCTGGACAGACGCCGGCGCATATGCGGAACCGCGGCGCACAGAATATCTACAGAATCGGCAGCTACTTTCGGCTGCCCCGACATCAAAGGGAATGCACATTCACCGGAATACCAACAATTCTTCTTTTAGGTCATGAAAGTTCTGGTTGTAGAAGATGAACAGGCTTTGGCAAAAAGCATCTGCCAGTACCTCGGGTCAGAAAATTTCAATTGCGAACATGCCGCGGACTTCCGAACCGCCCAGAGCCGTATCGATGGTTACGACTACGACTGCATCATTCTCGACATCGGGCTTCCCGGCGGAAGCGGGCTCCAGCTGCTCACCCAGCTGAAAAAGGAACACAAGGCCGAAGGCGTCCTCATCATCTCGGCAAAGAACTCCCTTGACGACCGGCTGCAAGGTCTTCGCATGGGCGCCGACGACTATCTCACGAAGCCCTTCCACCTCTCCGAACTGAGCGCAAGGGTAGGCGCCATTATCAGGCGCAAATTGTTTCAGGGCTCGACCGAAGTGCAATTCGACGCCCTGCGGCTCGACCTCAGCGCGAAGACGGTCTGCGTGAACGACGCTCCGGTAGAGCTGACCCGGAAAGAATACGAGCTGCTGCTTTACTTCATCAGCAATAAGGGAAAAGTCATTTCGAAAGCCGCGCTGGCGGATCACCTGTGGGGAGAGGTCGCCGACACCGCCGGCAGCCCGGATTTCATCTATACGCATATCAAGAACCTCCGCCGGAAGCTGATGGCCGCCGGCAGCCCCGACTATATTCAATCCGTCTACGGCATGGGCTATAAACTGCGCATTCCATGAAACTCGCCGGGCGCTACCAGCGCAGCAACCTGCTTATCACGCTGATCGTCTTTATGATGGCCAGCCTTGCCTTTTACATTCAGCTGCACCGGATCCTGATTTACCAGGTAGACGAAGACCTGGAGATCGAGCAGCACGAAATCGAAGCATATGTAAGTCGGCACAACGCCTTGCCGGAAAACCTGATGCCTACGGAAGATCAGGTTATCCGGGCGGAGCCCGCATCCACACGGCTCCCTAAGCCCATCCGGCAAACCGTGAAGCTCAGGGACGAAGCGGACCGGGCCAAGGCAGACTTCCGCCAGCTCGTATTTACGATAGAGGTTGGCGGCAGCCTGTACCGGGTGAGCGTAAGCAAATCGCTGGAAGCGACCCGGGGCCTGACCCACTCTATCGGGATGATTGCGCTGATCACCATCGGGATCATGCTGCTGGCTTCGTTCCTTTTGAACCGGATCATCCTGAGAAGGCTGTGGAAACCCTTCTATGATACGATCGACCGGCTCCGGAGCTTCAAGCTGGGCTCCCACAGCGCCATTGAGCTCCCGCAGGTCCGGATCGACGAGTTCGCGCTGCTCAACACGACCCTTCGGTCCGCGACCGGCAGGGCGGCGGAGGACTACCGGATCCTGAAAGAGTTCACCGAGAACGCTTCGCATGAGCTGCAGACGCCGCTTGCCATCGTCCGCTCGAAGCTCGATCTGCTCATCCAGGACGAAGGCCTCTCCGAGCCGCAGAGCTCGCTGATCCAGGATGCTTACGAAGCCATCGGCCGGATGACGAACCTCAACCGCTCCCTGCTGATGCTCGCAAAGATCGAAGGCGGCCAGTTCGGGGAACGTGAGCCGATCGACATGAAGCTGTTGGTCGAGCGGAGGCTGGAGCTCATGGACAGCTTCCTGCGGGAGCTGAACATCACACCCGAGCTGAATCTCGAGCCCGCAGTCTGGCAGCTGAACAGGGCATTGGCGGACGTGCTGCTGAATAACCTGCTCAGCAACGCGATCCATCACAACCGGAGCTCGGGGCGTGTACGGATAAAGCTTGAAGCGAATTCCCTGGCGATCTGCAATACCTCCGCGCAGGGCCCCCTGGATGCGGGGTCGATATTCACGAGGTTCTACAAGCCGGATGCTGACCACGCAGGCACCGGGCTGGGCCTGGCCATAGTGAAGCAGGTCTGCGCCGCCTCCGGATGCGCCATCAGCTACCGCTTCGACCAGCCGGACATGCATTGCTTCCTGGTCACCTCGTCATCATGGCGGACGGCCCCATAGGCCAGCTCCCGGGTCAACGGCTGCTTTGAAGCGCCTTCTCGTCCAGCAGTAATTCTTCTTTTCCGTTTATCTATGCGAAGCGAGGGAATAAGCGGACATCCGGTCCCTTTTTCCGCGACTCCGGCAAATTCGTCTGGGAATTCTCCCCGGCTCGCGATAGCTTACATTGAAATCGGGCTGCAAGTTGCTCCGGAAACCCAGGCCGGGAAACCGGCCCGGAATTCCGGTATGCGTCTCAATGCCTTGAATACATAATTACATGGATAGCTTCCTCGTCGTCGGCCTCGGCGCATCTGCCGGTGGGATCCAGGCGCTTCAACGTTTTTTCGAGGCTACACCCGCCGCTTCGGGGATCGCCTACGTAGTGATTCTCCACCTGTCCCCGGACCATGACAGCCAGCTGGCGCAGGTGCTGCAGCATGCGACGGCCATGCCCGTAACACGGGTAACGGAACGGATGCGCCTTGTCCCCGACCACGTCTATGTCATCGCACCCAACAAGCACCTGACGATGGAGGACGGTCATATCCTGGTTTCCGCCAATACCGAGCTGGCGGAACGCCGGGCACCGGTGGATATCTTCTTCCGCTCCCTGGCGGAGTCTCATGAAGGGCGCGCCGTCGGGGTTATCCTCTCCGGTACCGGGGCCAATGGATCCATGGGCCTCAAGCGCATCAAGGAACGCGGCGGAGCCGTCTTCGTGCAAAGCCCCCGCGAGCCGGAGTTCAACGAGATGCCGCGCAACGCCATCGCCACCGGCATGGTGGACGACGTCCTGAATGTCTCGGAGATCCCGGCGCGGATCATCGCTTACCGCGACTCGCTCGGCACGATACATATCCCCGAAGAGCCCAAAGACCGGGACGAAGCCGAACAGCAGGCATTGCGCACCGTGCTCACCGAGCTCCGGCTGCGCACCGGGCACGACTTCTCCAACTACAAGCGGCCTACCCTGCTTCGCCGCATCGAGCGCCGTATCCACGTGCGCAGCCAGCCGGACCTCCCGGCCTATGCCGCGTTCATCACCCAGCACCCGGAAGAGACCCAGGCGCTGATGAAGGACCTGCTTATTTCGGTGACGAATTTCTTTCGCGATAAAACGCCTTTCGACGAACTGGAGAGGACCATCCTGCCGCAGCTGCTGGAAGACAAGACCGGGAAAGACCAGCTGCGCATCTGGATAGCGGGCTGCGCGACCGGCGAGGAAGCCTATTCCGTCGCCATGATCTGCGCCGACCTTACGCTCGGCATGATGGATGTACCCAAGGTGCAGATCTTCGCCACCGATATCGACGAGACCGCGATCGCGATCGCCCGGGACGGATATTACACGCTCAACGATGCCGCCGACGTATCTCCCGGCCGGCTGAGCCGTTATTTTACCAGGGAAGGGAACGGCTACCGTGTGCGCAGGGAGCTGCGGGAGACCATCCTGTTTGCGAACCACAACTTCCTCAAAGACTCGCCGTTCTCGCGGATCGATCTGGTGAGCTGCCGCAATGTGCTGATCTACCTGAACCGCACGGCCCAGGAACGCGTCTTCGAGACCTTCCACTTTGCATTGAAGCCTGGGGGATTCATGCTGCTCGGCACTTCCGAAAGCGTCGACGGTGCCAGCGACCTGTTCAGCCTGTACAACCGGGAACAGCATATCTGGCAAAGCCGGCAGGTGGTTTCGAAAAGCATCATCATCCCCGAGAGCACGCCCGTCATCCGGCTCCCGCAGCGTCCCGCGAAGGCGGAGCTGCCCCCGCCCGTATCGGAGCGCATCTCCTTCGGCGATCTGCATCAGCAGCTGGTGGAGCTCTATGCCCCGCCCTCGCTGATCGTAAACGAAGAATACGAGATCGTCCACCTGAGCGAGCGGGCCGGCCAGTATCTGAAATTCGTGGGCGGCGAGCCTACCCAGAACCTGCTGCGCCTGGCCCACGAGGAAGTGCTGACGGAATTGCGCAGCGCCCTGTACCAGGCTGCGCAGCGCCATTCCGCCGTGAGCGCGCTGGGCCTGAAGATACGGCTGAGCGACCGCACGGAATACCTGAACATCCATGTACGCCCGGTGCCCGAAACCGCCAGCGCGGCGATGCGCGGCTACTTGCTGGTGATATTCGAGCCGGTGACGGGAGAGGTCGAAGACGCCTCCGTCGTTCTGACCGTGAGCGACGAATCGGCAAGCCGCCAGCTCGAGGAAGAGGTGCTGCGGCTGAAATCGCAGCTGCGCTCCAGCAACGAGCATCACGAGTTCCAGGCCGAGGAGCTCAAGGCCGGCAACGAGGAGCTGCAGGCCATGAACGAGGAGCTGCGCTCGGCTACCGAAGAGCTGGAGACGAGCAAGGAAGAGCTGCAGAGCATCAACGAGGAGCTGAGCGCGGTCAACCAGGAGTTGAAAGTAAAGGTGGACGAAGCGACCCTGATCAGCAACAACCTCCAGAACCTGATCAACTCCACCGACATCGGGACCATCTTCCTGGACCGCACCCTGCGGATCGTGCTGTTCACGCCGATGGCGGGCTCGGTCTTCAATCTGATCCCCTCGGACCACGGGCGGCCCCTGGGCGATATCACCAGCAAGCTGGAAAACGGCACGGTACTCGAGGACGCCCAGAAAGTGCTGGAACAGCTCCAGCGTATCGAGCGCGAGGCGCGCACGACGGACGGCCGCGAGCTGCTCATCCGGATGTCGCCGTACCGAACGGAAGACGACCGCATCCAGGGCGTCGTCATCTCGCTGCTCGATATCACCGAGCGCAGGCTTGCAGAGCGGGCGCTGCGGGAATCGGAAGACCGCTACCGGGCACAGCTTGAAAACGAAGTGCGCGACCGCACCACCCAGCTCAAGCAGACCCAGGAGCTGCTGCAGGCAACGCTGGACAGCTCCCTGTACGTCATACAGGCCTTTAAAGCCGTGCGGGACCAGAACGGGAAGATTATCGACTTCTGCTGGGTGTTCAACAACAAGGCCGGCCAGCGGCAGAACGGCGACGTAATCGGCC
>JASLDA010000011.1 GCA_030151745.1 Chitinophagaceae bacterium
GAACACCTGGGCCGCGCCGCCCAGTACGGCGAACAGGCCGATGATCGTGAGCCGCGTCCAGACCGGCAGATAGAGGTAATATTCGCCGAAGGAAGCGACCAGGATATACGCGATCAGGCAGCTGAGCAGGATCAGGGCGCCGCGCAGCAGCTGATTGAGGTAGAACTTCCGGATGAAGGCATCCAGGCGGGCCAGGAGCCAGGAAAAATGTTGCATAGATACAGACCTACCAAATTTACGAAAATGCCGGGCCGGCCTTCGTCATGGCACAGCTTTAACTTTACGGTTTATACGGAGACCGAATAGTAGATGTTGCAAGTTTATCCCGCCCATGCGGCGGATGCATTGGAGTTTAATAAAGTGCGCGAGCTGCTGCTCGCGAAATGCCGGACCGACGAGGCCCGCGGCCGGGTCGCGGCCATGCGCTTCATGAGCCGGGCGGAGCTGATCGAAAAGGCCCTGAAGCAAACGGCCGAGTTCAAGCTTACCCTCGGCGGCGGCGATTACTTTCCGGGGGAGTATACCCGCAATCTCAGCCAGGAGCTGCGATTGATCAGCGTTCACAACGCCGTGCTGGGGGGCGACAGCCTGGCCGGGCTGGCGCTGCTGGCCAGGACCATCCAGGCGATCCTGCTCTGGTTCAAAGGCCACAGCGGGTTCTATCCCGCCCTGGAAGCGCTTGCCGAGGGCGTGACTTACGAAAAGGAGATCGTCTCGATCGTGCATGCCGTGGTCGACGATACGGGGCAGGTCCGCGACAACGCCTCCCGAGAGCTGCAGCGTATCCGCACCGACCTGGCCTCGGCCCGGGCGACCCTGCGCCGCACCTTCGAGCAGATGCTCCGCAAGCTGAGCAAGGCCGGCTACCTGGCGGATATCTCGGAGAGCTTCATGAACGGCCGGCGAACGGTGGCCGTGGCCGCGGAGCACAAGCGCCAGGTCCGGGGCATCCTGCACGGGGAAAGCGATACGGCCAAGACGGTATTCATCGAGCCCGAGGAAACGATAGAGCTGAACAACGCCGTCTTCAGCCTTGAGCGCGAGGAAGGCCGCGAGATCCACCGGATATTCCAGGCCGCGACCGCTGCGCTGGCGCCCTGGGCCCCGGTGCTGCAGAAATATTATCACCTGGTGGGGCTGTACGACTATATACGCGCCAAGGCCGTACTGGCAATGGATATGGACGCGGATATGCCCATCCTCAGCCCCCATCCCGGCGTAAGCCTCGTGCGGGCCTACCACCCCCTGCTGCTGATGCAGAGCAAGGCGAGCGGCAAGCCCGTCGTCCCGCTGAACCTGCAGCTGGACCGCAACGGCCGCATCCTGGTGATCAGCGGCCCGAACGCCGGCGGTAAGACGGTGAGCATGAAAACCACCGGCCTGCTGCAGCTGATGACCCAGGCCGGGCTACTCATCCCGGCGGACCCCCGCAGCGAGATCGGCATCTTCAAGCAACTGATGATCCATATCGGCGATACGCAGAGCATCGAGCATGAGCTGAGCACCTACAGCGCCCACCTGCGAGACATGAAATACTTCATGGACTTCGCCAACGGCAAGACACTGTTCTTCATCGACGAGCTGGGCTCCGGCTCCGATCCCGCCCTGGGCGGGGCCTTCGCGGAGGCTATCGTGGAGGAGCTGGCCCGGAAGAACGCGATCGGCATCATCACGACGCACTACCTGAACCTGAAGGTAATGGCAGGCAAGGTGCCGGGCATCTTCAACGGCGCCATGGCCTTCGACGAGGAGCACCTGGAGCCGCTGTACCAGCTTACCACGGGCAAGCCCGGTTCCTCCTACACCTTCGCCATCGCGCAGCGCAGCGGACTCCCGGAGAAGATCATCGACCGTGCGCGGCAACTGACGGAGCGGGGGCATTTCAAGCTGGATAAGATCCTGCACCAGACCGAGCAGCAAAGCGTGCGTCTCGGCGGCAAGGAAAAACAGCTCGACGAGCTGATCCGGGAGAACGAAAAGCTGAAGGACAAGTACGAGCACCTGATCGAAAAGGAGCGGCTGCGGCAGCATTTCGAGACGCTGAAGCTGCAGAACAAGATCAAGAAGGAGGAGCTCGACTACCTGCGGGACACGGAACGGAAGTTCAAGCAGATCATCCACGACTGGAAGAAGGCAGAGAACAAGCAGGAGGTGATCCAGGCGGCGGAGAATGTCCTGTTCCGGAGGAAGGCGATCGCCAGCAACGCATCGGCCGCGAAGAAAGCCGACAAGAGCTACGATACCGTAGGCGGTACGCCCCAGGTAGGCGACCTGGTACGGCATAAGGTCAATCACCAGGTGGGAACCGTCACCGAGCTGCGCGATAAAAAGGCGACCGTGCGCATCGGCAAGCTTCCCTTCCAGGTAGGGATCGAGGAATGGGTCGTGGTGCGGAAGAAGGAGCTGAAGGAAAGCCGGGGCAGCGGCCGGTCGCCGAAACCGGGCGGCAGCCCTGAGGACTGACGGAAGTGGTATAGTCTTTTAAATACAGGTGAAATGAATAGCGGCCCGGAATGTTCCGGGCCGCGTCTGGTTGGGTAGGGTCGATTCTTACCGCTTCGATCTTTTGGAGGTGGCCTATTTGTCGTAAGACGGCGTTTTTTTTGGCAATAATGTCAGAGCGGTCGCTGAATTCTATTAAATGAAATGTAATGACCGTCCGGGCTCACAATATCTTTGCCCGTGATCCTGCTTTACCGCTTGTTCCTGCTGTTCTATGCGCTCGCAGTCCGCATCGCAGCCTTATGGAAGCCTAAAGCCAGAGCCTGGATCGCCGGCCGGCGCGGGCAGTGGCAGCGGCTGCTGGCCGGAGTACCTCCGCGGGAGGCCGGCCGGAAGCGGATCTGGATCCACTGCGCATCCCTGGGCGAATTCGAGCAAGGGCGGCCCGTGATCGAAGCGGCCCGCAAGGAACGGCCGGATGCGGTGATCGTGCTGAGCTTCTTCTCGCCCTCGGGCTACGAGATCCGCAAGGGCTACGGCCTGGCCGATTTCGTCTGCTATCTGCCGATGGACGGAGCCGGGAATGCACGGCGGTTCATCGATATCGTAGACCCGGACGTGGCCTTGTTCGTCAAATACGAGTTCTGGCATTACTACCTCAAGACCCTGGACCGGCGCGGCATCCCGGCGATCCTGGTCTCCGGCGCGTTCCGGGATTCGCAGCCTTTCTTCAAATCCTGGGGCGGATTTTTCAGAACGATATTGTCGCGCTTCAGCGTGCTGACGGTACAGGATGAACGATCCCTGCAGTTGTTGCAGGGAATCGGACTGGGGGAGAAGACGCTGCTCAGCGGCGATACGCGTTACGACCGGGTCCTGGAGATAGCGGACGCGGCCCTTGAGATTCCGAAGGTGGCGGCGTTTTGCGCGGACGCGGCAGGCGTCGTCGTCGCCGGCTCTACCTGGCCGAAGGATGAGGAGGCGCTTGCCGCCGCCTGGAAAGAGCTGCCCGCCGGCACAAAGATGATCCTGGCCCCGCATGAGCTTGGCGAAGGACATCTGGGGGACATCGAAGCCTTGTTCGGCGGAATTGCCGGGACTGCGCGCTTTTCAGATCCAGAGGAGACGATCGATGCCGCGGCGATCCTGATCGTCGATAATATGGGGATGCTGAGCAGTCTTTACCGCTACGGGAGCCTGGCGTATATCGGCGGCGGCTTCAATGCCGGGGGCATCCACAATGTGCTCGAGCCGGCGGTGTACGGGCTGCCGGTGGTGATGGGACCGGTTTATGAGAAATTTACCGAAGCTGTTCAAATGGTGGCAGCCGGCTATGCATTTCCGGTTCAGGACGAGGCCGCCCTCGCCCGGAAAATGAGCGGGCTGCTGCTCGGGGGGCGGACATCGGAGGAGTTGAGGAATGCGATCCGGGAATTCGTTAAATCGAACGGGGGGGCGACGGCGAGGATAATGGATGTCCTGCGCAAGGCCCTTTGAAATCATACCTTTGCTGCCTGTAACCAACTCACGATTTAAACACTTCATCTGATATGCCGGGAACCGAGCTGTTTGGCGCCGAGGAGCGCAAGGAAATCAACGACG
>JASLDA010000026.1 GCA_030151745.1 Chitinophagaceae bacterium
TATTCTCTCGCGCCAGCTATATCACTACTATCCCGTCGATGGTGCCGATCCTGACGAAGAGCATTACGGCCGGCTCGAATCCCGGCTGTAAGGACTCGCTGATCCAGTTTACCGCGGTAGCTGCCAATGCCGGCGCCGCCCCGACCTTCCGCTGGTACCTGAACGGCCTGCTCGTCGGCGTCAACGCGGTTTACAACAATACGAGCGCGAGCGACGGAGATCTCCTCTGGGTGCGCATGACGCCCTCCGGCATCGGCGCCGCATGCTATACCGTCGATACCGTTTACTCCGATACCACCACGCTCCGCCGCCAGGCAACCCCGGCGCTGCCGTTCATCTCCTTCATTGGCCACGATCTCGTGAGCGACAGCGCTAACGTCCAGTGGTACGGTCCTGCCGGCATGATCCCCGGCGCGGTAGGCCCCACATACACCCCGACGGCTACAGGCAGCTACTATGCCGTCATCCGCAATCCTCTTTGCGGCACCGGGAAGAGCAATGTTCTTATCGTAAACCCGCTGAACGTCGGCAGCTACAACATGGAAGGCGTTTCACTGTACCCGAACCCGACCACCGGCCGCCTGACCATCACCTGGGCAAGCCCCTCGACGACGCGCATTACCGTTTATACGCCTGCCGGCCAGGCCGTGCTTCGCGATGTAGCCACCCTCGCTACGAACAAGGTGATCGATCTGTCGAAGCTGGCCTCCGGGGCCTACTTCGTGAACCTCGAGGACGAACATGGAGCTGCAGGCGCCGTACGCGTAACCCTCACGCACTAAGCGCTCTGTAAAGAGGTCTTGTTCTTATACTCATCGGCCGCCCTCATCGGGGCGGCCGATGGCGTTTTGGGAAGCTTCTTGCCTGGGCAGGATTCAAGGTGTCACCTCAGCCAGAGGTGACACCTTGAATCCTGCCAGATGCCTTAACGCGCTATGCGGCAGTCTGCAGCGCGGAGCCGAATTTTGTAGCTTGCATGCCCGTTGGGTATAAAGCAGTTGCGGCGCGGCCGGTCACGGCCCGGTGCCCAGCCCCGGGATTCATAAATCCGCGTTAAACCAATTTGTTAGACATAAGGGCGAATGCCGCCCGCCTATTTTTGTACCTTCGCGCACCGCGAAAACCTTGCCGGCCATTTCCCTACATCTAATGGAGTCTTCTCCCGCAATCGACCGCAGCCGTCTGCCCCGGCATATAGCCATCATCATGGATGGAAACGGGCGCTGGGCCAAGGAACGCGGCCAAGACCGCGTATTCGGCCATCATGAAGGCGTGCTTTCCGTCCGCGCCGTCGTCGATGCTTGCGCCGAAATCGGAATCGAGTACCTGACCCTGTATGCGTTCAGCACGGAAAACTGGAACCGCCCGAAAGAAGAAGTAGCTGCGCTGATGGAGCTGCTGGTCAATACCATCCGCAAGGAAGCAGAAGATCTGCGCCGGAATGGAATCCGCCTGCATGTGATCGGCGATGTGCCCAGCCTGCCGCCCGTATGCCAGCGGGAGCTCCAGGAGGCGATCGACATGACCGCGGGGAATAGCCGCCTGAACCTGGTCTTGGCCCTGAGCTACAGCGCCCGCTGGGAGCTTGCCGCCGCGGCGCAGCGTATCGCCGCAGACCAGGCCGCCGGGCGGCTCGAAAACAACGCCATTACAGAGGAATGCTTCGCCGGCTATCTCAGCACGGCCGCATTCCCCGACCCGGAGCTTATGATCCGCACGAGCGGCGAGCATCGCATCTCGAACTTCCTGCTCTGGCAGCTAGCCTATGCCGAGCTTTATTTTACCCCGGTTCACTGGCCGGCCTTCCGCAAGCCGCATCTGCTTGAGGCGATCGCCGATTATCAACGCCGCGAGCGCCGCTTCGGGATGACTTCCGAGCAGCTTCAGGAAACCGCCACACACACAACAATCACAGAAGAAACCCGGCATGCATAGACCGTTTCTGCGTCTTTTTACCTTATTCGCAATCTGTTTGTCCGGGAGCATCGCTGTCCGGGCGCAGATTACTGCCCCGGGAAGCTCCTCCGCCCGCAGCGGGTTGGGAGAGAACATCGGCTCGGAAGAGCCGGCCCGGCCCCGGGAATACGAGATCGCGGGCATCAAGGCTCAGGGTGCCCAATACCTGGATGAAGACCTGGTGCGCGCCGTTACCGGCCTGCAGCTGGGGCAAAAGGTCCGCCTGCCGAACGACGAGGCCATTGCCCGGGCCATCCGCCAGCTCTGGAAGCAGAACCTGTTCGCCAACGTTCGCGTCGATGTCGAGCGCACGGTCGGCGACAAGGTGTTCCTGGTCATCGTCGTCGAAGAGCAACCCCGCCTGAACCGCTGGAACTTCCGCGGTATCCGGAAAGGCGAGGCGACGGAGCTGAAGGATAAGGTGCAGCTCCGCAAGAACCACGTGTTTACGGAAGCCGTTCAGAAGGAAGCGGAGGTCCGCATCGTGAAATTCTTCGTGGACAAGGGCTACGGCAATGCAAGCGTCAAGACGTATACGCGTAAGGACACGACGAACGTAAACAGCATCATCGCCACCTTCGATATCTACAAGGGGCCGAAAACCCATATCAACCAGATCAACATCGCAGGCAATAAGGCGGCCTCCGATGCCCGCCTGAAGCGCACCTTCCGGGGCACCAAGGAAATGAGCCGGCTGACCCTGCACCCGGAAAACGACAGCAGCGTCTACGAGAACACCTCGCGCAGCTTCAGCGAATACGCGGATAATTTCGGGTTCCTTTCGCCCACCAAAACCCTCGACGTCCTGGATCCGTATTTCCGCTTCAAGCTGTTCAGCGGCTCCAAGTTCAACGAAACGAAGTTCGAAGAGGACAAGCAGTCGCTCGTTACCTTCTACAACAGCCTGGGCTACCGCGATGCGGCGGTCGTTGCCGATACCGTTTACCCGGTCAAGAACGGCAATCTCAATATCGACATCAAAGTGCAGGAAGGTCACCGCTATTATTTCGGCGACATCTCCTGGAAAGGCAATACCAAGTACAGCAACGAGCAGCTGAGCCGCATTCTCGGCATCCGCAAGGGAGACGTCTACAATGCCGAGCTGCTGGACAAGCGCATCGGCCGTCAGCTCTCCCCGGACGGCGGAGAGGATATCAGCTCGCTCTACATGGACGACGGCTACCTGTTCTTCAATATAGACCCG
>JASLDA010000031.1 GCA_030151745.1 Chitinophagaceae bacterium
GGGGAATCGGGCAGGCATTGACGCAATTCCGGCTGGACGATTTCCGGCGCGCTCATCCGGGGATGGCCATCACTATCGATACGAGCCATCACACGGCTCCCTTTTACGAGCGCTTCGGCTTCCGGACGGAACGTTTTACGGAGAACGGCTACGCATCCGGACTGCATCGCCACGATATGCGGCTTGCCTGATGCTCGCCGCGCGTCAGTGCGCGAAGCGGATCTCGTAAATGCTCGGCCAAAGCTTGCCGGTGACGTAGATCTTATCCGTCGCCGGGTTATAGGCAATGCCGTTCAGCACATCTCCCTGGGGATTGCCGTTGCGGGCTTCGTAGCTGAGGGAACTCAGATCGAGATAGCCTGCTACCTTTCCCGTGGCGGGATCGATCTTTACGATCTTGTCCGTGAGCCATACATTGGCGTAGATATAGCCGTTGATGTATTCAAGCTCGTTGAGCTGGTCGAGGGGCGCCCCGTCCTGCGTGACGTCCAGGCTTTTGACCGGCTTCATATCGGCCGGGTCGATGTAGGTCAGCCGGGAGCTGCCGTCGCTCATGATCAGGTTGGTACCGTCCGTGGTCAGCGACCAGCCTTCGGCGTTCGCATAGCTGAAGGTGCCGGTTTGCTTGAACGTCTTGGCATCGTAGATAAAGCCCATCTGGTTTTTGTAGGTCAGCTGGTACAGCTTCCCGTTCAGGAACGTGATGCCTTCGCCGAAGTACTTTCCCCGGTCTATCTCCGCCTTGACGGCAAGCTTGCCCGTGCTAAAATCCTGGGCGCCGATGAGGGAACGCGTCTCCGACCGGTCTTCAGGAGATCCTGTACTTTCATAAAGCTGGCCATCGTAGAAAACGAAGCCCTCCGTGAAAAGGCTGATATCGTGCGGGTACTTCGCGACGACGGCGTACGAGATTTTCGGCGCGCCGGCTGCCGCGGGAGAGTCGACCGTCGCCTGTGCCGAATTGTCCGGCGTCTTATCGCCATTGCAGGCGGCCAGGAAAACGAGAGAGCTCAGCAGCGGGAGAAGAAGTTTCATCAGGGAGCAGGTGGTACTGCGTGCATATTACACCCTTCAGAGCAAACAGCAGTGCAAAAGTCCGCTCGACTTTACCCCGCCGGCTGCCTCGGAGATGGCTTTTCTTTACGAACTTTAACTATGGCTATACGTGTTGCCGTTGCAGCTCCGGCTTTTCCTGCATCCCTGGAAGCGGCGCTGCTGGCGCTTGACGAGCAGGCCGCAGCGGCCGCCGGGCAGGGAGTCTCGATCCTTTGCTTTCCCGAATCCTACCTGCCGGGCTATCCCGATCCGGCGCTGGCGCCGGCCACCGCGTCCCAGTCGGACCTTGAAGCCGCGCTGGAGCGTGTCCGCGGGATCGCCCGGCAGCGGAGCATAGCGCTGGTGGTGCCGATGGACTGGTACGAGGGCGGGCTCCTTTACAACGTGGCTTTCGTCGTGAATGCGGATGGCGAGATCCTGGGTTACCAGACCAAGAACCAGCTGGATCCCGGCGAGGAAGGAAGGTGGACACCCGGCGGGACCCAGCGAGTCTTTGACATCCCGGGCCTTCGTTTCGGGATCGTGATCTGCCATGAGGGCTTCCGCTACCCGGAATCGGTGCGCTGGATGGCCAGGCAGGGCGCGCAGCTGGTCTTTCATCCGAACTGCACCGGTGGTAACGAGGGACAGCAATTGGTGGAATGGGCGCACAAGTCGAACCCTTACTATGAAAAAGCGCAGCTGGTCCGCGCCCTGGAAAATACGATCTACTTCGCGCCTTCGAACTATAGCTTCCCGGCCGCGCACTCCGCCAGCTCGATCATCGCTCCGGACGGCAGCTGCCTGGCCTGGCAGGCGTACGGAGTTCCCGGCTTTGCGGCCGCAGATATCGATCTGGAGCTCGCCACGGCGCTGCTGGCCAGGAGGCTGCGGCCGGAAGTGCATGCGGTAAGCTGATCGGCTGGCTGCCGCGGTAGCTGCAGCATCAGCTTTTCGGGATCTGTGCGAACATGTCCGCGACGATAGCCTGGAGCGCGCCGTCCAGGTGCGCCTTTTGCTCGTCCGTCACGTCGCCCAGGGGCGTAACGGAGATCTTCGGCATCTGCTTCAGGTCGATCGTGACCCGGATCGGCGCTGTGATCATGATCGTTCCGTTTCCCCCGTAGTGATACGCATAGTCAACGCCATTGATCGCCTGGCTGCGCTCGAACATAATAGCTTGTTTTCTGCAAAGGTAAACCGGCGGGTTTCGGAACTTCGCGGCTCATGTCAGGGTTCAGATACTTCGCATTGCACAAGCCGTTTGAGATGTTGTCGCAGTTCTCCGGCGGCGCTCCCGGCCTGCGTATGCTGGGCGAGCTCCCGTACGAGTTCCCGGAAGGCATCCACGCGATAGGGCGGCTGGACTATGAGTCCGAAGGGCTGCTGCTGCTGACGAACGACAGCTCCGTCACCCGCCGCCTCTTCAGGCCGGAGGCCGCGCATCCGCGGAGCTACCTGGTCAATGTCTACCGCAATCTTGCGGAGGAGGACCTGGAGCGGCTGCGGTCGGGCGTGCAGCTGCGCGTCCGCGGCGGCGGAGACTATCTTACCGCTCCGGCACTCGTGGAGCGCGTTCCCCGGCCTGAATGGCTCCCCAGGGGCGGCTCGGAGCTGCGTGCGGATATCGCGCAGGACTGGCTCCGGATCACGCTTAGGGAAGGGAAGTACCGGCAGGTCCGCAAGATGACGAGGGCCGTGCGGCATCCATGCAAGCGGCTCGTCCGGCTGCAGATCGGCGGGATGAAGCTGGACGGGCTGGCGGCGGGGGAGCTGCGGGAATACAGCGCCGCCGGATTCTTTGGGGAGCTGGGGATATAAGCGGGAGCATCTTGGATGTCCGGCGGTCGTATCGGACCCCGGAATAATATGCGCTATTTTTGGTTGCCCTGCAATCATGAATCCCTTCAAACAGCTCTTTGTCCCGCCGGTTTCCTCGATCGAAACGCCCCGCCTCCGCATTCGCGTGGATAGCGAAGAAAATTATGTCGATCGCTTTCGCATGAGCACGGATGAGGAGCTGATGGCCTGGTGCGGGTTTGCAAATCCCCGGGAGCTGGAGCTGCAAAAGGCGAAGGTGGCTGGCGGATTCAGCAATTACCGCAGCTCGACGGTGTTTTTTCATCTGACGGAGACTGCTTCCGGACTCGTGATCGGCAGTATCTCGTTTCATTCCTGGTACCCGATGCACCGCCGTTCCGAGCTGGGCTACATGATGAATTCCGAAGCGCATAAGAAGCAGGGATTCATGAAGGAGGCCCTACCGGAGGTGCTCCGCTTCGGGTTTACGGCCATGGACCTGAACCGGATCGAAGCTTTTATCAGCCCTGAAAACCAGGCTTCCCGCCGGCTGGTGGAGGGGAATGGCTTCAGCCCGGAAGGACAGCTCCGGCAGCATTACGTTCACCAGGATCGCTATGACGATTCGATCGTGTACGGGCTGCTGCGCTCGGAATGGGCCGGCGCCTTGTAAAGCCCGGCTTGCCTCCCGGAAAGCTCCGGAAAGGGAAGCCCTGTTTCCCGCGATGACCGGCCTGAAATTCCGGATGCCGCGACGGTTTAACTAAAGAACAGCATACATGTATACGAAATCCTCATGTCGAAGCGTTAACTTCGTAGTTGTTCAAAAGGTTTCACCTAAATAAAACCGTTCCAGGGTCAGATGCGTAAGGTAATTCTCGCTGCAGGGCTTCTCGCCGTTCTTGTTTCCGCACAGCAGGCCGGGGCGTTCCGCAAACCCGGGACCCATGATGACGGAGTTCCCTCCACGAACAAGTTCAATGACGCGGATACTTACCTGGACCTGAATACCGGCAAGACATTCCATTTCATCTACGATGAGCTGAACGATATCTACAATCGCGCGGACCTGCTGGGCCTCGATCTGTATGTGAATACCCGTACCCGGGACACCTTCTGGATGGAAGATGCCATCGTCGTCAACAACGCGCTCCTGCGCGACGACGCCGGCAAGTACCGCATCGATCCGGCCAAGGTGAAGCGAGACGGCAATACGTTCAGGGTAAAGACCAACTACGGCCGCTGACCGAGCACCGGTTATTTGCTCAGGTACATCGTAAACACGCTGTCGCGGTCTTCGCTGACACGCACCCATTCCATGTAATCGGTAAGGTCCTTGGTCAGCAGCCAGCGTTCCAGGGTATTGCCTGCGGCATCCGCGATCACGAACAGGCTGTCCTCCATGGCGTAGCGTGCATCCTGCAGCGGCGTCAGTGCGCCATGCGGCTTATGGGGATAGAGTTGTCGTGTCAACCTGCCCTTGCGGAACTCGAGGTACCCGCATCCGTCGAGATCGTGTCCGCTGCCCTGATCCCGGGCGACGTCGTACTCATCGTAGTGCTCGATGAGCCAGCGCCCGGGAATGCGTTCCGCGAGCTTAGGCGTCTTGCAGGCAGCCAATATCCAGGTAAGGCAGCAGAGTATGAGGATCCGGGTCCGCATGGCGGTGATTGAGGTGTAAAACGGGCGAGGACAAAGTTGCGGTCCGTTTTCCTATCGCGCTGCCGTGATGCCCTGGGACACGCTGCCGCTGTCGAGGCTGGCCGGCTGGGGATAGCCTTTACCCTGCATGGCGGCAATCGGCACGAATACCTCCTTGCGGCCTTTCACGCTCCGGGTCTCGCCCCCGCGCTTCGCCTTTTCGCTCTGCTCGGGATTGGTCGCCTTGCCGTCCGCGGCGATCGGCTCGCCCTTGGCATCCCGGTTCATCTCGTCCAGGGCGCTGCGGAGCGCCGCCTGTTCGGCGGCCTGGAGATTATCGAATTTCAGGCCATAGACGGCAAGGACCTTGTCGGCTTCGGGGATCGTATTGGTGCCCCGCTCGTACACGTCGCGGAAGATGCGAAGTCCGCCCGGCTCGCCGACCACCGTTTCGTAGCGCAGCTCGACCGGCACCGGTTTCTGGAGCCTGTAGTTTTTCGTCTGTGTCGGTTTGGATTCGTAGTCCCTGATCTCCTCCGGCGTCAGATCGGAGCCTCCCAGCCGGGCCAGGTCTTCCGCGAAGCGCTGCACCTGCGGGCTGGTGAGGCCCACGCAGCCATGCGAGGCGAAGGTTCCCAGCTTCGCCAGGGCCTTGCCGCCATGAATAAGGTTCGGCAGGCCGATCGGTATCTTGATCGGTCCGAGGGGATTGAGCTTGGAGCCGGCGGCCACTTTCTTCCCCGCTTCGACCTTGCCGTGTACCCAGGGCTCATCCGGCGGTGTCCAGGTAGGGTTGAAAATGATGGTTTCCGCGCGGCGCATGCCGGCCGGCAGCGGGAATTCCGGGTATCCGATGCCTACCTTATACGTCTTCAGCAGGCGGCCGTTCTGCCAGAGATCCATGCGGTATGCCGGCGCGTTTACGACGATCCGGGTATCCTGCGGGACTGCATTCGGCTGGGCGGGCAGCAGGCCCCCGATATCGCCGCCGGCATAGCGCTGCCCCACGAGCTCGTACAGCTGGTCTGCCTTTGCATCGCCTACGATCTCGCGGATCTGCTTGTCGGAACGCCGGGCGGCTTCCCGGGACGAGCCCAGGTAATTATCGCCTTCCTGCTCGTCCAGGTCTGAGACCGAAGCCCGGGCAGCGGCTTTCAGCTTGCGCACCTGCTCGTCGTTCAGAGCCAGCTTCGTCTTCAGCTCGTTTTCGAACCCGTCTTCGAAGAACAGGGCATCGAGGACGGGCAGGCCCAGGCCGCTTTCAGCGATATGGCGGCCCTGCTGCGGGGCCTGTACCGAGTCCCTTTTCGTAACCTCTTTGGAATCCTTGCTGCCGGAAGGGCCGCAGGCCTGGAGCAATGCGGCCAGTGTCAGTACCGGGACAGCGAGCCGGCAGAGATGAATGTGTTTTTTCAAAGCCATATATCAGCGGAGCTTATTTTCCGAGCGAATCAAGAATCGTTCCCGCAGAGGTCCAGGCCCGGGCGCCGCGGCTGAATTCCGGTATATTCGGGGCAACGGAGACTACGTATCTTACGGAGTCTAACATTTAACCGGTAATCTGCGTCATCAGATATATTGCCCTGAATGCACGCGTATGAATAATCGTTTTCTGCTCATTTTCAGCCTGGCTGCGCTTGTATTCCTTGCCTGCAACAAGTCCGAGGACACCCGCCAGAACTATATAGTTTCCGGTCCTTATTCCAATATCGAACAGGTAATGGGCAGCATTGCGCCCAAGACGATGACGAGCTCGGTCAGCGTTACGGCGGGCGGCAGTGTGGGGGCGCAGGGCGGTACCCGCGTCGTGATTCCCCCCAACGCGTTCGTGGACGCGAGGGGAGCGGCGGTGGCCGGCGCCGTGGATATAGCCGTCACGGACTGGCTCCGGCGCGGCGATATGATCTTTGGGAACGTGCTTCCGATCAGCAATGGGCAGCCCCTGATTTCCGGGGGGCAGATGCACCTCGCCGTCACGCAGAACGGCAGCCCAGTATTCGTGCGTCCGGGCAAGCTTCTCGAGGTGAAGCTGCCGCAGTTCGGCACGCCGGAACCCGGCATGCAGCTGTTCGTCGGGAAAGCCCGGGCGGGCGGCGGCAACCGGGTCGACTGGTTCATGACCGATTCCGGGCGGATCATATACGGGACCGATACGATGAGCTTCTTTACGGACACTGTCGGCTATGCGAATGCCGATAAGTTCATGAGCAACCCGAACTACCAGACATTTACGGTCGATCTGCGCTCGGACGATACCGGCAGCTACAAGGCAATGACGGTGGTGGCGCTCTATCAGCAATACCGCGCGCTTTGGCCGCTCTATATCACCAGCGAGCCGGGGCGTTACCGCGAAGACCATATCCCGGATGTGCCGGTGCATCTGGTAGCATACGGCGTGCGGAACGGCTATTTCTACGGCGGCTATGTGACCGTCACGCCGAAGACGGGCAGCTCCTACTTCATCCGGGTGCAGCAGACCGATCCGAAGGACTTCAAGAACTTGCTCAACGCTCTGTAAGCAGTAAGCGTGGCCTCTGGCAGCAGGAGAATGCGGCGTTCCGGGAAGGCCGCAGATCGCTCCAGGCGCGCATCGCGGGGCCTGACCTGAAAAGGACAGCAGATCCCATGACCAATCATGGACCGGCGCGCCCCGAGGCAAGCAGTGCCTCCGGCACGTCCATGTTTATCCCAGGAGCGCAAAGCGGAGCTTTCACTAAAGGGCGTTGCTCCGAAAGAGGCAGCCGGATATCGAGTCCGGATGCCGGGTTCAGAGCAAACAAGCTTCCTGAAACCGGGTGGCCGATTAAAAACGAAGCAAAGCTATCGGCATGACTATGAGGCGACAATACCCAGTCTTGGGTAATTTCAGGGTTTGGACAACCTGGCATGCTGCCGTTTCTTGCGCCGGAAGATGCTTATGTACAACGATGAAACCTATTAAACTCAACTTGCAGCTTCGCGACCGGATAGCTGCCCTGGCCCCGGCGCTGGAGGCCCTTCCCGGGGTTGCCATCGTCAATGACGCAGGCGACGGCTCCGTGCTGTACATGTGCGAAAAAGGCCGCCGCCAGCTGGGCGTAACCCTCGAAGAGCTGCAGGCCATGGGCACCGGCTATCATGCCCGGTTCTTCAATATGGACCATGTCCAGGAATACCTTCCCCGCATCCTGAGCCTCATGGAACGCAACGACCCG
>JASLDA010000509.1 GCA_030151745.1 Chitinophagaceae bacterium
CCTGCAACGAGATGTCCGTACAGCGCGGCTGGCTGAAGTATAATCCGTGGCTTTTACTTTGATTATGGAATTGATGTTGCTAACAAGGATCGCCGCCATACTTTTTTATGAAAGCTTGTTTGCTGACGTAAACACCTTCTCCTCCCTTTGTTCCCATGCCAGCTTTCACCCAAAACAGATCTTCGTCGCCAAAATCAATGAATACATGACGCTGGACGTCACACCAGGTTTTTCGGTAATGACTCCATCTAAAACGCATTTTCTTCTTGCTACTGTTGTCAATGCGGCCATACTTGACCCATTCCTCATCTTCGTCAATGCGTGCTCGGTAAATTTCAAAGTTGTTCTTGAATGCCTCACCATTAAGAACCCAACTCTTTCTTTCGTCATAATTTCTCTTTCGTTGTCGGACTATAGCACGTTGAATAGATGAATTTTGAAGTTCAATGACTACCCCGCTTTGAGTGTAGACATCCGCTACATGTTTGCGTCCTTCCTTGGAAATAATCACCTCACAATTGTCTCTACCAAACGATAGTTTCCAGTTTTTATGCCATTCAGTTTCTGGCTCATACCAACTGTCGCAACTCTCATCCTTCTGATGTGCCCAATGCCAGACGTTGATTTCACCACACTTTGAAATCACGGTTTGGTCGCACAATGGGCATATACCGACTGTTCTGGGTCTTGCTTCCACTTTTTCACCATTTATAGATGCAAATAGCATTACGTAAGATAATAACTCAATTGCGGTGTCGCAATGGCAAGCTAAAGCCACAGCGCCGTGGGAGAATTAGTTCCACCTATTGCTCGATCCGCCCACATGCGTAGGCATCCGTCTTATATTTGGTTTACTACAACGTCGGTAAGAAACATGAACAGCTTAGAAGTTGCTTTACTAAACGAAGCATTACCGTCTTTCAGCCCTTATTATAGGTTCAAAATACTTACTGTTCTCGAAAAGGTTGCAGATCGCAAAGCAATTCCCAGAAATCAAGTCAATGTAAACAACATACGAACCTTTTTAGTACATCATGGGTTTATTGTACCAGAACATGATAGAAGTGAAGAATCTACACTGACAGATAAGGGCCGCATTTTAAGAGCTAAAGGCTCAGTGGAAGCGTATAAAGAATATGTAGAAATACAGAGAAAGGAACAGGTTGAAAGGAAACGCTTGGAGATGATCAAGCTAAAGCGCGAAGTCATTTTTTGGAGAGACCCGCGATATTGGCTTGGCGTAATTTCTGGCGCTATTACTACTGGATTATCCATAGTCGGGGTTTACTTAGCCTGGAAACACAAGTAAAAAAGTAGCGGCTAAATGCAAAAAGGCACTGATGAAGTTTCCCTATGTTTGTGCGTCTGTAGTGAGTCAGCCAATTTCAGTATTGCGCTCAGTTCTTTCAAACAACAGTAAAATCAATACTCTCAGAGAGTTTTGACACTTTGATCTATTGTCCCTTGCGGGGACACGGAAAATGAACGGGTTAGCATCATGGAATGCTAGCCCGTTTTTCATTTGCATGAACTTGCAGCAGCATCTTTCTAGCGGAACGGGTACGCGTAATCGGAATAGATACGCATCATAGAAAAGCCGGTCTGCCCTCAGACCGGCTTTTTCGTTCACCGCCTTCGATGATTAGTTGATGTCGACCTGAGCATTGCCGCTGCCAAGGTCGGTCCAGCTCAGCGTCCCCCTGCCGCAGGCAGTGGAGATGGTTACCGTTTGAGGATAAAGAGAACAATTGGCCGTCCCGGCCTCGTAAACGGGATTCGTGTTCGGCGGGACTCCATACCAGGGTTCCTGAATGCCGATCCATTCGAAATCGACACTTGGGTACACGGCTCCCGGAGGTGCCGGCATCGGAGGAGGGGGAAGCCAGCATGGAGCATCGGCCGGGATATACGTGTAGGACGAGAATGGCCCGATAGCAGGAACAGGAATACCGCATGACTGGCCCCACACGGGCTGGCAGGGAGCCGCGGAGTTCGAAACGTGGATGTTCGCACCGAATGTGCAGCCTGTGTGGTTGATAACGGTAACCGACTGCGCCCTTGCTCCGGCAATACCGCCCATTAAGAAAGCGCTAATTAATAGAAACTTTTTCATTGAATGTTCTTTGATGAAGTATAAACCTACTTGCATGCGCAGCTTGCGTCAAGCGTTAAATAACGGTTTGCTCACGAGCGGGCGTGAATACCTAATGAGCGGGCGAAAATCGTGGCTTGATCGAGACTTCACAGAGGAAAAAGCCGCTCCGAGCAGTTGATTTTCTGCATTCATTTGCCCCGGGGGCACAAGCTCGGGTGTCAGGGAAGGCAGAGGAACTAACCTGGACAAGTACTGGCCTTCTATAAAACGCTGCGGCCTGGCGTAAATGTTCCGTCGGTACGTGTATGAGTTTCGCCAGGGCGACCTGTCTGCAACCGTTCCGATTTCGTACCGCGCTTCCAACGATCCGAGTACTTGCCCTACAATGGGATCGTCGGTCGACGTTATGCTATGAGGGCGATTCAAGTCCAAGCTCTATAGCCTCAAGGTCCGATCTTTCAGGTAGCGGATATAAGTCGTGTAAAGACGCAGTACATCAATATCGGATGATAGGTCGGGAAGTATGTCGCTTGAGCATCGCTTACGTCAGGTTACCGTTTATCAGTCGGCCGAGTGCTCCTGTTTGCTTACTCGCTAAGCTGAATGAACTGAGTTAGTGTGAATAACGTACTCAAGGTGTCGCCTCCGATGGAGGTGACACCTTGAAACGGACCTTCCCGCCGGCAATAAAAAGCCGGTCTGGGAACAGACCGGCATACTTCGGAGCACTAATCCTTAACTATGTGAACATCCTTGCGGATGGGAGGTTTCGACGATCTCCGGCAGTGCAGCAGCAAAGTTGTTTTTCCTGATTGACGGGAATATTAAATCTTGCGGACCGTAATTCCTTCCGGCCGGTCAGTCGCGTGCCGCCACCGCCGTGGCGGGAAAGTCGCTGAACACACCATCCAGTCCCAGCTCGTAGAAGCGCCGGTACTCCTTCTGGGGGTCGCCCTTATAGTCGCCCAGCAGGCGGAAGGCTTCGTTACGGAAGGTATAGGCATGCACGAACAGTCCCTGCTCATGCGCCCGCCGGATCAGCGAGGTCGGGGGAAGCTCCGTGAAATCGGCGCTGTTCATTACGCCGTCCCGGTTGATGTCGTCTGCCTTCCCCTCACCGCCGGCATCGGTGAACGTATACGGCAGGATAAAGGGTTTCCAGGGACCTATGCCATCCGCATACGTCCTGATAAATGCCAGCCCCGCGTCCGTCGCCAGGTCGTTATAGGTCCGCGGGTCGCCGGCGAGGACGAAGTCGTAAGGCTGCCCGTTCGGCGCGCTCATGATCATGCTGCCGTCTTTGGACACGTCGTATGCAACAAACAGCTGCACGAGCTTCAGGGTGGATCTCCTCGTCTCGCGGATATAGCGCAGGTTCGAGACTTCGAACGACTGCACGTATACGGGAGCTTCCCGGCTGTTCCACCCGGCGGCCGTGAGCGCATCCAGCAGCTTGTCCGTGATGTGCAGGCCACGCCGCTCGTGCCAGCTGGGATGCTTGGTTTCGGGGTATA
>JASLDA010000163.1 GCA_030151745.1 Chitinophagaceae bacterium
GCTGTGCCGGCAGGAATTTGGAATCAAAAACCTTGCCCATACTATTTGTTAAAGGGGTGGCAGTGTCAGCATTGATTAAGACGATTTTAACATACGCTGAACGATGGGCATTAATGTCTGTTTTTGAATAATATTAGATTAATAATTTAATGCAAAAATCGAAATTAATCAGGTATAAATGCTCGTGTTTTTTTTCAATGAAATTAGCTGATATTTTATCATGAATTTCTTAAAAGGATTTTTTTAACTGGATTGTAGTAGATTTCGATTTGGTCATTGACAATCCGATAACAACTTCCGTACTATTGCAAATCTTTTGTTAACGGTCTTTTGCTTCTACCCTGGCCGCTGGCAATCATCATTTCTCCTATGAAACTGTATCGCTACGTAGCCTTGCTGTTTGCAATTGGCGCCGCCGGCCTCGTCAATGCCCAGACGTTCACCGAGGTCTCGCTGTATAGCCCGACTTATGTAAGCGGGCCTACTACGACCGGAACCTCGACGGGCCGACCGCTTCCGGGATCGGTCTACAAGTACACGAACGTCGGACGAAACTTTGCGAACAGCAATACGATCGACGCGTATGTCACCTTTGTCAAGACCTCGAATACGAGCTCGGACCTCGTCGGCGTGCATACGCTCGACGTTCCGGCTTCCGTAAACAGTCCGGGGGGCTATGACAGCGCGTTCCAGCCTGTCACCTCCTGCTCCTACAAGTCGGGCAGCTACGGCATCTGGGCGCGCGGAAACTGCAATGGCAATTCTGTCCAGATGACATATTCTGCCAATCAGAATTACCTGTGCCATTTCCGGATCTCGTTCAAGAAAGGCGGCACGCAGATCGACACCGCGCTGAACGTAAGGGCGTCGTTTATCGATATCGACGGCTTCGGCAGCGGTACGGAAGCCGAGCAGAACGCGTTCATGCCGGGGATATCCTATGCCCTGGCGCCTTCCACGACGCTTACGATCTCCCAGCGCCCGGACAAGCTTTACAATGCGCTCGGACGACCCGCCAATGTCGGCGGCATCTCGCTGACCGCGATCACGGCCATTACGCAGATCGTCTATCTGAACCGCACCTATATCGACTTCGGAATAGGGATGCAGACTAAGGATGCGAATGGCGCGGGCGGTTGCTATGATGCGGTGGCCGGCGGCCGGCTCGCTTCCGTTTCCTTCTCGGAGCAGCCCAGCGGCCTGACCGTGATCAAGTACACGACCGATACCATCCGCGGTACGGTATGGGACGATGCCAATAACAGCGGCACAGCCAGCTGGACGCTGATCCGGGACGGGGCCGAGGCCGGTACAGCCGGCGGCGGCATGTATGTCTACGCCCTGGACGCGAACACCGGCACTATCGTATGCAAAGCGGCCGTCGCCGCAGACGGGACCTACAGGATCGTGGTTCCCGGCGATCTGCCGATCCGCCTGGTGCTCTCCGCGGAGAACGTCGCCGAAGGCGTCACGAATGTGACGCTGGCCGGCACGGTAAACACGGGCTGGGTGGCGACGACGCCGCAGCAGCGCCCGAGCTTCATGCCTACGGGGAACATGAATTCCGTAGACTGGGGAGTCGAGCAGACCCCGGTCGTTAATCCCTATACGGTCGCCCGTCAGCTGAATCCGGGCGGCGCCCTGCGGGTGCCCGTTCCCGCCGCGGCCTTTACCGGCAGTGACCCGGAGGACGGCACCTATCCCGCCGGCCTTAACGGCAGGACCGTCCGTATCTGGCCGGCGGTCAACGGCGATGTCTACTACAACGGCGTTAAGGTTACCGCTGCCGCGAGCTACAGCTCGTTCAACCCGGTGCTGGTTACCGTGGACCCGCTGGGCGGCACCGTATCCACGATCACGACGACATTCGACTATTCCACCTACGACGCCGGCAGCCAGATAGCCATCCAGAAGACCGTCACGCTGCCGTTCGAGGCGCCGATCACCATCAGCGGCGCGGTCTGGGACGATGCAAACGTCGATGCGGTCAAGGGTACCGCCGAGGCATTCACCGATGCCGGCGGGCTCTATGCCGTGCTGACCAGCAGCGCCGGCGCCGTTCTGCAAGTGCAGCCGGTCAATGCTGCAACGGGAGCCTACAGCTTCGACCAGGCGATCTCCGGCACTACTTACCAGGTCATCCTCTCGGCCACCGCCCCGTCCGTAGGAAGCAATCTTACGGCGAGCAGCCTCCCCAGCCCTGCAACCGGCGCCTGGATCCATACCGGCACCAATATCGCGGGTACGGCCAGCCTGAGCAACAAGACCGGTATCATCAGCGTGACCACGGGCGCCCTCGGCTCGGCGGCGCTTACGAACCGCAACTTCGGCATCGAGCAGCTCCCGCTGGCCGGCTCGGTCACAGCTGCCGCCCGCCCGAATCCCGGCGATACGCTGAGCGTGCTCGTAGCCCCCGCGACATTCACCGGGAGCGATAACGACGGCGTTATCCCCAATATTCGCATTACGGCCTTCCCCGCGAACACGACGAGCATTCAGGTAGGGACCACCCGCTATTATGCGACCACTGCCGCGGTGCCTGCAGGCAATTGCCCGGCGGCAAGCTGCGTCGTATTCCCGGCTGCGGGTATCACCGTCGCTGCCGATCCTGCCAGGCCCGGCCAGCCCAGCACCGCGATCCGGGTGGATCCTGTAAACGGCAGCAATGTGGTTTCCATCCCCTTCAAGACCATCGACAACGGCGGGCAGGAAAGCACGAACCCCGGCTCCGCCAACCTGCCGTTCACAGATCCCCTGCCGCCGGTCGCCCAGAATATCGACAACGATCCGATCAACAGCAGCGCCACGTACACGCATATCGGCGGCTTCGTCGCCAGCGATCCCCAGGGCGATCCGATCCTGAGCTACAAGGTGCTGAGCCTGCCCCCGGCAAATACAGGTATTCTCTATACCTGCTCCAGTAATACGGTGCCCTGCACCGGCACATATACGGCGGTAGCCCTGAACCAGGTGCTTACGCCGGTACAGTCTCAAAACCTCCACTTCGATCCGGACAGCTCCTTCATCGGCACTGCAACGTTCACCTACAGCGCGACCAGCAAGAACGGCACCAGCAATACCGCGATCGAGACGATCCCGGTCGTCAACAACCCGCCTACCGCCAACAGCTTCACGACGGCCCCGGTGAAGCGCAACAGCAGCAATAACCCGCTGCCGCCGCTCGGCGGCTCGGACGGGGATGGCATCGTCGTCTCATATACGGTGACGCCCCCGGCTCCGGAACAGGGTACGCTGACCTACTGCACCGCACCGCCGTCCACAGGCTGCGGCACCAATATCACCACCGCCGTGACCCTCACCCCGGAGCAGGTTAAGCGCCTCTCCTATACACCGGCTACGGACTTCACCGGCATCGCCACGTTCACCTATACGACAAAGGACAACAACAATCTCGTCAGCGAGACAGCGACGGTAAGCGTCCCGGTAACAAACCTGGGCTTCGATCCCCGCCAGCTGCCGCCGGTTACGCAGAACATCACGCTGGCCCCGCTTAACTCCGCATCGCCTGCGGTTCGCATTTCGGAGCTGCTGGGCACAGATCCTGACGGCACGATCGTCAGCTACAAGATCCTGAGCCTGCCTAATTCCGCCATCGGCAAGCTGTACGCCTGCAGCAACGGCACATATCCCTGCACCGGCACGCTGAGCGCCGTAGCCGTGAACCAGGTGCTGACGCCTGCCCAGGCCGCTACGCTGCAGTTTGCTCCCACCGCGGGCAACAACGCCACGCCGGCCACGTTCCGCTACAACGCCACCGACAACGACGGACTGCTGAGCAATACCAGCACCTACACCATCCCGGTGATGAATCAGCCGCCGACAGCGGTCGCGATCCAGACGCGGGTGCCTTTCAACGCCGTGAACTACCCGGTGCCGGCGCTCCAGGGCACGGACGATGACGGCAGCGTCACGACCTACCGGATCCTGAGCGTCCCGAACGCAACCACGGAAGGCACGCTGTACACCTGCAGCAGCAATACCGTTCCCTGTACGGGTTCCTACGCCCCGGTCGCGGCAAACGCCAACCTGAGCCCCGCCCAGATCGCCAGCCTGACTTTTACGCCGGTAAGCGGCTTTATCGGTACGGCTACCGCCAGCTACGCGGTCATCGACAATAACCAGAAGCAGAGCAATACCGCGCCGATCACCCTGAAGGTCGATAACCTGTACCTGAAGGGCCGTCCGCCGGTGGCTGTAGGAAGCACCTACAATATGGGCGCCAACGACGGCACGGCGCTCCTGCCGGTCAGCTTCATCAGCGCGACCGACCCGGACGGAACCATTGCTTCCTTTACGATCACCAGCCTGCCGCCGGTATCCCAGGGCCGCTACACGTATTGCACGACACCGCCGTCTACCGATTGCGGCAATGCGCCGGCCATCGGCCAGGTGCTGACCCCGGACCAGGCCAAGGCGCTCCGCTTCACGCCGGAGCCGACCTACAGCGGTCCTTCATACCTCGGCTTCTTCGCGACGGATAACGACGGCAACCTGAGCAACCTTGCCGTGAGCGTGGTGAACGTTACCAGCAAGCCCCCGATCGCTTCCGGCTATACCACGGCAAGCGTGAAGAGCGGCGGCTCCCCGATCGGCACGCCGCTGCTTGCAACGGACTACCTGGACAACGGCACCGTTGTGAGATACACGGTGATCAGCATCCCCAACCCCGCCGACGGCTCGCTGAGCTACTGCAGCAACCCACCCTCCGCCGGCTGCAATACGCCTGTCACGGTCGGCGCGAAGCTCAGCCCCGCCCAGGCTGCGACCCTGCGCTTCACGCCCGGTGCCAAGATCGCGGTGCACGAGGTGATCTTCAACTTTACCGCTACCGACAACAGCAATAACCTGAGCAATGTGGCGAGCATCGTAGTGCCCGTCTTCGACCCGGTCCTCTGCATCAAGGTCCGAGCTTACCTCGAAGGTGCGCTGGTGAACAACAATGACGAGTCCGCGCCCGACGGCCGGCCGCTGATGCGCGACAATCTCCGCAGCAGCCCCTTCACCGATAAGAACTATCTCCCGAGCTCCGATCCGTACGAGTTCCCGACATCCTATGTCAACGTAGCCGACCAGTACGTAAAGTATCCCCCGCAGAACGCAGACTGGCCGGTATTCCAGCAGGTTATGGATCCCAGCGTGTTCCGCGCGGTCGGCCAGGATGCGATCGTAGACTGGGCCTTCGTCGAGCTGCGCAACAAGGCGAACAACGCCGAGGTGCTGGCGACCCGCGCCGGCCTGATGCAGCGCGACGGCGATATCGTCGACGTGGACGGAACCGGCTGCCTGCTGTTCCCCGGAACGCCGGTGGACAGCTACTATGTCGCCGTCCGCCACCGCACCCACCTGGGCACGATGACCAAGTACGGGCAGTCAGTAACCAACCTCCAGAACCTGGTGGATCTGAGCGTGCCGACGACACCGCTTTATGATAAAGGCATTGTATCCGGCTTCAACTTCAGCGGCCTGTCCCAGAAATCCAACTTCATCGGCACATACCGCGCGATGTGGCAGGGAGACTTCGACGGCAATGGGAAGATCAAGTACGATAACCCCGACGACGACCTGGCCGTGATGCTGTTCGGCGTCCGCCGGCACCTGGAGAACACGACCCGCGCCACCAATTTCGACTTCGCATATGGCTATATGCAGGGCGACTTTGACATGAATTCCAAGACGAAATATGATAACCCGGACGACGACAACGCCATGCTGCTCTTCCAGGTGCGTCGTTACCCGCTCAACACGACCCGTGCGACCAACTTCGACTTCGTCCTCCAGCAACTCCCCTAATCAACCCCAATCCTACACTAACAATAACTACAAGATCATGGCAAAATTGTTTACCAAGTGCATGCTGAGCCTGTCGCTGCTGACCGGCAGTGGCGCGGCATTCGCAGGTATCACCAACGTAGAGTACAAGCTGGTATACAACACCACGACCTGCATGTACGACGTGATGATGAATATCCTGGGCGGAAGCACGGTCTCGGGAGACGAACAGCAGGCGTATACTGCGCAGGTAAGTATAGTAATTCCGGCATCGAACACGCTGGACTCGCTCACGATCGTTCCGAACGAGCCCAGGACCGGAACGCTGAACACCCAAGTAGTGCCCAGCGTGGCTACCCGGTACGCTACGCCTTCCGTATGGAGCTGGACAAACTCCACGGACTTCAACGACGCCAATAATGGCAATGCCCCCGTTCGGGTCTATGCGTTTACCGTATCGCCTTCGAATGGATTTTTTCCGCCGATGTCTGCGACGGCTTCCTCCGGGGTCGTTAACCAGGTGAAGCTTTTCAGCGTAAAGGTCAACGGGAATACGCTCTGCGGCAATGGCATCCGTCTCTGGAAAAACAACATCACCCAAGGCAGCTCTACGCCTGCCGGCGCGGACCCGGTGAGCAGCACGACCGGATTCTTCGGCAGGCAGTATAACAACGGTATCACGTTTTCATACGATCCGACGCAGTCCACCTCCGGCGGTTACCGCCAGACGTACAAGCAGAACGGGACCACCGTCGTTCCGCCCGACCCGACTCTTAGCGCATCCCGCGTCCTGTCCGGTTCTACCCTCTACCTGACCAGCACTGCCACCGCGGGGTCTTCCTGCGCAGCGATCAATCCGAATTCCTACCGCTGGGAAGGACCGAACAATTATATGTCGAACCTGCAAAACTCGACCGTCACCAATGTGGTGCCCGCTTCGTTCGGAACATACCGGGTCTCCGTTTCTGATGCATTAGGCTGCAGTGCGACGCTCGCGCTTACCGCCATTGCGCTGCCGGTCAAGCTGTCAGATTTCAACGGGAATCCTTCAGGCTGCGCTGCCGTCCTGAGCTGGGAAACGGCTTCCGAGATGAGCTTCGACCGCTTCGAAGTACAGTACAGCGCCGATGCGAAATCTTTTGCGGCCGTCGGCGAAGTAGCCGGCAAGAAACTTCAAAACGGCAGCTCCTATACGTATTCGTACAGCCAGCCGGCCGGCAAGGGCTACTATCGTCTTAAGATGATCGATCTGGGCGGTATGTCGACCTTCAGCGAAACCATCAGCGTCCAGACTTCCTGCGGCGGCAGCGCCGGTGAGATCGTAATCGTCCCGAATCCGACTTCCGGCTATGTCAGCATCCGCGGCATCGCTGCCGGCACCGAGATCCGCGTCATGGACATGCTCGGCAAGGTCGTTGCCAGCGAAGTGTCTGCCGGCACTGCCACTACGGTGAATCTTGCCAGCTATGCAGATGGCGTTTATAATGTCCTGGTTGCCCGGAACGGCGCCTGGGAAAAGGCAGGGCAGATCGTCAAGCGCTGACCGGTCCGCAGCCTGTAAAGCAAAAACCGGATGGAAGCTCCATCCGGTTTTTTTGTGTGCGGCCCCGGGGCCGCGCCTTTCATTCCTCTATCTCATCCACTCATCTTCAATACCGCCGGTCCCGTTTCAACACATCGACACGCACCCACGAAACGGTTCACCGGCAGCTATCTCACCAGAACCCATTCATAAATAGGCTGCCACCCTGAGCGCTGTCGAAGGACAGCCTATTATGAGTTCCAAACCTTCGATCTTATTCTTAAAAGGCCATTTGCTTGGCATGCTTCAGGACACCGAGGCTGGGGTCCAGGGCGATGGCCTCGTCGCAGAGCTTCTTGCCGTCAGCATCCTTGCCCATCTTGATATAAGCCAGGCCGATCTGGTACAGCGCGCGCGCGTTCTTGCCGTCGGCGGCGAGCATCTGGTCCCAATAGCCGATCGCGTCCTTGTAGCGGCCGCTGTGGTAACATACGTCGGCCAGCCCGCTCAGCAGTCCAAGATCTTCCGGGCGGCGCTCGAGCATCTCCTTCATCATGCGGATGGCGTCATCGCTTTTATGCGCGTCGGCCAGGGTGTAGGCCATGTTCATGTAGAAGTCGTCCCGGGGCTTATAGCCGCGCTCGAGCGCCAGCTTGAAGTACTGGATGGATTCGTCGAACTGTCCGGCCGTAGCGAGCACGAGGGCCAGTTCGTACACACGGTTCGGCTGGGTCGTGTCGGCGGCCAGGGCGGCCTTATAGAATGGGATAGCACCCTTGTAGTTGGCCATCTGCACCATCATACGGCCGATCTGGTAAGAGGCTTCCATGTTGGACGGCTCTTCCTTCAGGCTGAGCTTGTAGTAGTCGATCGCCTTGCCGTAGTTCTGCGCGGCCTGGTAGCTCTTGCCCAGCATGAACGCCCAGCCCTTGGTATCGGGGTAGCGCTGGTGCAGGCCCGGGAGCAGCTCCACGACGCGGGGAAACTGGCCGTAGTAGAAGTATAGCTGTACCAGCTTCCAGGTAGTCGGGTTATCGTCCGGGCGCAGCTTGCTGGCGGCGTCGAGCGCCTTGATGGCCGGGGCCATCCGGTTCATTTTCGAGCATACCTCGGCGATAGCCAACTGGATGTCGGCATCGGCCGGGTTGAGCTGGGCAGCCTTCTCGAAGTTCTGCCAGGCTATGGAGTAGCGGCGGTTCGTGATTTCAGCCTTGCCGAGCTGAAAGTAATAAGAAGCACTGTCCTTGGAAAGCGCTGCAAAGCTTACTGAGGCCGGCGTCACTATAGTTATAGCTGCGAGTGCCAGCGAGAGTGAAAGCGATTTGAGCATGATATCAGTTACGGAATGTCTAAATAAAAGAGATTGTACAGAAGCAGAACGCTGGTTTTTCGATCGCTTCTTTTGTAAATGTATCAACGCATCGGGGGGCTATTCCTGCTTTTGCAAGCACTTAACCACCCTGGGAATAAGCGTCTGATAGTCACTGGAGATCACCTGTTAATCGGCTGTTTACAGGAGGATTCTCCGGATGGTCCGGAGGTTGTGCGTGCGCTTTTTCAGGGATACGGAAATGATCCCTGCATTGTCGATCCGGTCTTCCACGACCCGTCCCGAGGTTTCGGTGGCATGAATGATCCCGCCCGGCTGGGTGAGGATCCCTACATGTACGATACGTCCTTCGGCATTGTCGAAGAAGGCCAGGTCGCCGGCCCGGGCCTCGGCCAGGAAATGCACCTCCTCGCCCATAGTCGCCTGCATGGAAGCATCCCGGAGCACCGGCACGCCGATGCATTTAAAGGCCTGCTGCACCAGTCCGCTGCAGTCTATGCCGGCCAGAGCCCGGCCTCCCCATTGATAGGGCGCATGCAGGTAGCTGCGCGCGGTTTCCAGCAGGGCCTCCAGGTCAGGCTGGGCCTCATCGAGGGCGAGCTTCTTGCCCCGAAAGCGCCCGCCGGCATGCATGACGGGAACCACGGAGCCTTTCATCCGGGTGAGCTCGGCGCCCAGCGGCAGGTAGAGCTCGCCCGGCTCCATCATGAGTCGTCCGCCGTGACCCAGGCTGATGACCCGCGGCTGCCGGCGGAAGTCCTTGAGCGAGATCGGCTGCAGCTGCCCGGCTTTGCACCAGGCCTCGTAGCCGTCCCAGGCGCAGCGGAGGCGCACCCATTCGGAAGCGGCCTGCAGCTCCAGGATCTCGACGCGCTCGCCGAAAAGAAGCTGGCTGACCTGTTCGGAGCGGTGGCTGCTTTCGGCCCGCAGGGGCGCAACGGCTACGCTGCAGGAAGCATATGAGATAGCCGGGCGTTGCCGGCCGGAGGTCCTCGACATTGCCGCTAACTTACAAAACCTGCCCGAACAAGCCCGAGGCGGGGTTTTGCCGCCGCGCCCGCCTGTTTTTTGGTAACTTCGTCCGAATGTTTGCCATATGGCTGACATTCTTTAGTTGACCCCAAAAATTAATAGTTCACGAGACGATGTCACCAACTTTACTCGCCATTATAATAGGTATAGTGGCGCTGATAGCCGGATTGTTCGGCGGTAAAATATTCTTCACCCAGAATTCCCAGAAAGAACGCGACGAAGCCAGCCGCCTGAACGGCGAAGCCCAGCTTAAGATCCAGCAGGCCCAGCTCCAGGCCGAGCAGCTGCTTAAGGAAGCGGAAGCCAAAGCCGAGACGCTGCGCCAGAAAAAGGAGCTCGAAGCCAAGGAGCGCTTCATCTCCCTGAAAGCCAAGCATGAGGAAGAGGTCCAGGCCCGCAATGCGCGGATCGCGGAGTCCGAAACCCGCATCAAGCAGCAAAACCAGAGCCTCGTAGACCGCGACAAGGTCCTGCAAAAGCAGATGACCGACCTCGAGGCCCAAAAGGAAAAGCTGAATCGCAAGCTGGAGGAAACGGAGGCGAAGCAGCAGGCGCTGGATGAAAAGAAGGCCGAGCTCGGCGCCCAGATCGAGGAGCAGGTGCGCAAGCTGGAAAAGGTCGCCGGCCTGACCGCCGAGGAAGCCAAAGCCCAGATCGTCGAGGCGATCAAGGAAGAGGCCCGCACGGCCGCCATGGCCCATGTGAAAGACATCATGGAGGAGGCGAAGGTGAATGCCAACAAGGAGGCGAAGAAGATCGTCATCCAGAGCATCCAGCGTACGGCCGCCGAGCATACCATCGAAAATGCCATTACGGTGTTCAACCTGGAAAGCGACGAGATGAAGGGCCAGATCATCGGTCGTGAAGGCCGTAATATCCGCGCCCTGGAAGCCGCCACCGGCGTGGACCTGATCATCGACGACACCCCCGAGGCCATCGTGCTTTCCTGCTTCGACCCCCTGCGCCGGGAAGTGGCGCGCCTGTCCCTGCAGCGTCTCGTCCAGGACGGCCGGATCCACCCCGCCCGTATCGAGGAAGTGGTTGAAAAGACCCGCAAGGCGCTCGAGGACCAGGTAATGGAGATCGGGGAGCGTACAATCATCGAGCTGGGCATTCACGGCCTGCACAAGGATCTCGTCCGCATGGTCGGGAAGATGCGCTTCCGTTCATCTTACGGTCAGAACCTGCTGATGCACAGCAAGGAAACGGCGAACCTCTGCGGCATTATGGCTGCCGAGCTGGGCCTCGGCCAGAAGGTGGTGAAGATGGCCAAGCGAGCAGGCCTGCTGCACGATATCGGCAAGGTGCCCGATGAGGAAACCGAGCTGAGCCACGCCCTGCTCGGTGCCAAGCTGGCGGAAAAGGCGGGTGAGCATCCGGCGATCGTAAACGCCATCGGCGCCCACCACGACGAAATGGAAATGCAGTACATCATTTCCCCGCTGGTGCAGGCCTGCGACGCGATCTCCGGCGCGCGCCCCGGAGCCCGCCGTGAAATGATGCAGAGCTACCTGCAGCGCATCAAGGACCTGGAAACGCTGGCCACTTCCTATAAGGGCGTTGAGAAAGCCTATGCCATCCAGGCCGGCCGGGAGCTCCGCGTGATCGTCGAGGCGGACAAGGTCAGCGATGCCGAAAGCAGCACGCTCTCCTTCGAGATCGCCGATAAGATCCAGAACGAGATGCAATATCCCGGCCAGATCAAGGTCACCGTTATCCGCGAGCTGCGGGCGGTGAACGTGGCCAGGTAAGAATCAGAACCACGATTTGCACGATTAGGAGAGGGGCCACGTCCGGGAAGACCGGGCGTGGCCTTTTTGTTGGATCGATCGCCCGTAGCCTGAACCTGCCGGTTCTATTATCGGTCTATTCAGCCATTCGGCCGGTAAGTCATTCAGCCATACATGCAATATCTCCGGCCTTATTCCTCAATAGAAAGACAATCAGTCCCGGCCTTCCAATGCGGTATAGTTTTGTAGCCGGGGTAAGGGAATCCGGAAGAAGATCAGTGGGTTCCTTCGATCCTCAATCTTCGTTCTTAATCTAAAATCCCGTTTATGGCACAGCGGAAAATCGTTATCCTGGGCGCCGGTTTTGCAGGCTTGCAGCTGGCGCGGCGGCTGAAGAAAAGCGATCATGACATCACCCTGATCGATCAATACAATTTTCACCAGTTCCAGCCGCTGTTCTACCAGGTTGCCACCGCGCGCCTGGAGCCCAGCTCGATTTCGTTCCCCCTGCGAAAGGTATTCCAGCGCAAGCCGAACGTGCATGTCCGTATCTCAAAAGTGGATGCGATCGACACGGCCGCGAAGCTGGTACATACGGAAGTGGCCGGCGACTTCCAGTACGACGACCTGATCATAGCCACCGGCTGTACCTCGAATTACTTCGGGAACAAAGGGGTGGAGGCCCATGCCTTCCCTATGAAGAGCACGCCCGAGGCCCAGGCCCTGCGCAACCGCATCCTGCTGAATTTCGAAGAGGCGCTGAAAGCCGGTCCGGAAGAGCTGGAGGCGGTCATGAATATCGTCGTGGTCGGCGGCGGCCCCACGGGCGTGGAGCTGGCCGGAGCCCTGGCCGAGATGAAGCGGAACGTCCTACCGAAGGATTATCCCGATATGGATTTCTCGAAGCTGCGCATTTACCTCGTCGAAGGCAGCGAGCATACGCTGAACGCCATGAGCCCGGCCTCACAGCGGAAATCGCAGCAATACCTGGAGGAAATGGGCGTGGAGATCTGGCTGAGCTCCTTGCTCAAGGATTACGACGGGACGACCATGACCCTGGCGGACGGCCGCGCCCTGAAAACGAAGACCCTGATCTGGGCCGCCGGCGTGATGGGCAATGTACTGCCCGGCATCCCGAAAGAAAGCGTCGTGCGCGGCAACCGGATACAGGTTGACGAGCTGCATAAGGTGAAGGGCCTGGAGAACGTGTACGCGATCGGGGATATCTCCTATATGGAAGCGCCCGACTGGCCCAAAGGGCATCCGCAGCTCGCGAATGTAGCCATCCACCAGGCGAAGAACCTGGCAAGGAACTTCTGCGCCCCCGCCAAAGCAAAGCCGTTCCGGTACAAGAATCCCGGCACCATGGCAACAGTGGGTAAGCGAAAAGCGGTGGTGGATCTCCCGAAGCTTTCGTTCCAGGGTTTCCTGGCCTGGCTCACCTGGATGTTCCTGCACCTGATGCTGATCGTGAGCGTGAAGAACCGCCTGATCATTTTCATCAACTGGGCGATTTCATACATCACCAACGATACCACGCTCCGGCTCATCCTCCTGCCGACCCGCAAGCAGATCGAGCTGGCACAGGAGGAATTTCCTTCGGAGATCCCGGCGGCGCCGGTCGAAAGGCTGAGCGCAAGCTAAATCGGGTCAGGCGCTTGCCGCCAGGTAGTGACTGAAAACCTGTGTCGCTACCGGCAGCAAAGTTTCCTCGAGGGGCATCTTCAGGCTGGTCTCCAGCGCATATGCGGCGGGGCTGTGCAGCGCGGAAGCTTTGCGGATCAGTTCCAGCTTGATGGAGTGCGGCGTATTGACGAGGTTCACCGGCCAGCTCCCCAGGTAATGCAGGCGCAGCGGCGTTGCGGCCCCGGGGCGTATCTCCAGCTGTGTCAGGTAATAGCTGTACGCCCTTGTTTCGCGGATGCTGTTCAGGCGCAGCAGCAGGTACCCCTGCCGGCTTCCCGGAGGGTTGATGCCTACCGGTTCCACGGCCATCTGCCGCACGACCGCGTCATGCAGGGCCGTGCCCGCTTCGAGCGTGCTGCGCATGCGCCTGGCGGCGTAGGCCGTGATCTCGGCTACTTCCTCCATCGCAGAGTCGTCCCTGACGACCTGTTCCCGGCTGATCCGGCCCTGGGCGAGATTTATGGCGCTGATGCGCTGCGGGAACTGCCCGCTGAGCTGCTCCCTGTTGGAGATGAAGAGCTGCAGATCGCTGTAATGCCGCCGCAGGTCCTGCAGCGGCGGATACAGGCATTGCTGCGCAAAGCTGCCCTCGATATCGCGCAGGTATGCCAGCAGCCTGTATTTCTGCATCTCGAAGTCGATACGGCCTTCCACGAACCAATTCTCACTTAATGCCATGACAGTCGGATTGAGCTGTATTAAGTTACGGAATTTTCGGGGTGTTTTCAGGGCGCAATGGGTCATGTGACATGTTTCATGCAGTCCTGGAGCGTACAGGTTAACTTCGGTCCATATGCGCTTCCTGTTGCCCGCTTTGTTGCTTCTCCTGCCGGCGGTTGCGGGTCGTGCCCAGGCCGGATCGCCGGGGCGGGCTGCCGGTAAGCCGCTCGTCACCCATATCTGCACCGCCGATGCCGCCGCGCATGCTTTTAACGGCAGGTTGTATGTGTATGTTTCGCACGATACGGAAACCCGTTCCGGCACCCTGGCCGAGACTAGATACGAACTGCGCGATTATCACCTGCTCTTACTCGACAGTGCAGGAGCCCCGGCTCGGGACCTGGGAGCGGTGCTGGATCTTGCTGCCGTGCCCTGGGCGCAGCGGCAGCTCTGCGCGCCGGATGCGGCCACCCGGGCCGGACGCTTTTACCTCTATTTCGCGGCCCGGGATAAAGCCGGCCGCTTCCGCATCGGCGTAGCCAGCAGCGCGACGCCGGACGGGCCGTTCCTTGCCGAGCGGGAGCCGATTCCCGGCAGCTTCAGCATAGACCCGGCCGTGTTCCAGGACGGCGACGGTACCTGGTACATGTATTTCGGAGGGCTCGGGGCCGGACAGCTCGAGAATCAGGCCGGAGGCCGCTTCGATTCAGCCGCCAACGGCCCGGCCGGCGGCCAGCCGGCTTTGGGACCCATGATCGCGCGGCTGAGCCCGGATATGAGATCCTTCCGCGAGCCGCCGGTGCCCGTCGTGATTAAAGATTCCATGGGAGCGCCCTTGCTGGCCGGCGACCGCGCGCGACGCTTTTTCGGAGGCGCCTGGGTGCATAAATACATGGAGCGCTACTACCTGACCTATTCCACCGGCGATTCGCACCGGCTGGTATATGCCACTTCCAGGAATCCTTACGGCCCCTTCACCTACCGCGGAGTGCTGCTGCCGCCCGTTGCGGGCTGGAGTACGCAGGCCTCGATCCTCGCATACCGGGGCCGCTGGTACCTGTTTTACCACGAGGTCGCGCTGTCAGGCGGCGAGTCCCAATTGCGAAGCGTGAAGATGGCGGAGATCGGGTACGATGCCAAGGGGCTGATGCGGGTCTATTGAGGCCCGCAGCGCAATTACAATCCCGATGCTTCCTTTACCTCCTTGCGGAAGGTTTCCAGGTTATCGTAGTTGCTGAATTCAAGTTCCAGGCCGGCGGCTTCCGCGGCATTGGCCAGGTCCAGCGCCAGCTGCAGCGGCTCGACCTCCTTGCCCTCCAGGCTGATGTCCCAGTCGGTGCCTGCGAGGATCTCGTCGTTGTGCATCCCGCTGAGCCAGTTTTC
>JASLDA010000241.1 GCA_030151745.1 Chitinophagaceae bacterium
TAAGATATTCAACGAACCATTTATGGATCTATACTTTTGAATCGTACGGATTTCGGGGAAGCTGACAGGGGCTTTTAAGAGCTTCTCTCGGAGAAACGTTTAGAACTACTTGACCCCGTCAGCGCGGAGAGGCGGAATGAACGCTGGAGGACGTAGCCCCGCAAACGCCGGTCTCAAGACTGACAAGGGATTCCGAAGACGAAAAAAGGGGACGAACTGATGCTTTGCATCGTTTGTCCCCTTTAGCGGAGAGAGAGGGATTCGAACCCCCGGACCTGTGACAGTCTTCGGTTTTCAAGACCGACGCAATCGACCACTCTGCCATCTCTCCGCGGCAAATGTAAGATCCCGGCATCATTTTCACAATGCCTTTTTAGCGGGCCGGTCCCCTGCAAGGGGCTGTTAAAACAGCCTTTATCCCCTGCCGCCGGCCAGGCCCCGCGTACATACCGGCCTAACTTTATCATCATGCGTCTCAGCCTGCATTCCTGCCTTCTTTTCCTGCTCTCCGCATTTGGACTCGGCGCCTGCGCCCAGGAAGGCGGCGAGCAGAAATACATCCAGTCGAAAACCTTCAAATCGATGAATACCGCCTCCTCGGACAAAAACACAACAAACGCTCAAGGTCTCGCCACCGCCACATTCGGCGCAGGCTGCTTCTGGTGCACGGAAGCCCAGTTCCAGCTCCTCAGCGGGGTCGACCATGTGGAAAGCGGCTACATGGGAGGCCGCAATCCCAACCCCACTTATAAGGAAGTATGCACGGGCACCACCGGGCACGCAGAGGTCACGAATGTGTACTACGACCCGTCCAGGATCTCATACGACGAGCTGCTGGCCGCCTTCTGGACCGCCCACGATCCGACCCAGCTCAACCGCCAGGGCAATGATATCGGGACACAATACCGCTCGGTCATCTTCTATCATAACGAGGAGCAAAAGCAAAAGGCCGAAGAATATAAGAAGCGCCTCAACGACGAACATGCCTACAACGCCCCGGTCGTCACCGAGATCAGCCCCGCCCAGAAATTCTACAAAGCCGAAGACTATCACCAGAATTACTACAACGAGAACGGCAGTCAGCCTTACTGCCAGTTCGTCGTACGGCCGAAGGTGGAAAAGTTCCGGAAAGTCTTCGGCGATAAGCTGAAGAAGCAGGCCGCCGAATAAAGAAGGTTGAAGTCCTCGGGGGCTCCGGCCGGTCAGAACGGATATGCCTCCCACCAATCCACGACGAGGTGCCAGGGAAAGCGGCGCTTCCGGGCTTTCCCTGCCCTCGGGCGCCCCCGAACCTGCACTCAGAAGCGCAGATAGGGTCCCCAGACGCAGCTTGCTTCGGGCGCAGCGGCTTCGAATCGCACATTGATATTATACCGGCGCCGATTGAACGGAGCATCCTCGCCGTACACGCCGGGACGGCAACAAGCATCATGGCGCGCATTGCGAGAGGCTATCGTAAAAGGACATGCGAGCCCAGACACGCACGCTCCGCCCCCTGCAAACGGCCTACCGGGAATTGCCTACCGCCTGCTGCGAATCATCCATTTCCAACGATTTTCATCTAAAAGCGAAAAATTCGCTATTATGCAGCCCCTATGAAGATTACCAAGCTGCTCATCGCCAACCGCGGCGAGATCTCCATCCGTGTGGCCCGGGCGGCCGCGGAGCTCGATATCCGCACCGTGGCCATCTATACCTACGAGGACCGCTACTCCCTGCACCGCTATAAATCCGACGAGGCCTACCAGGTCGGCGCAGACAACGATCCGCTCAAGCCCTACCTCGACATCGCCGGCATCATTCGCATCGCTAAGGATTGCGGCGCCGATGCCGTACACCCCGGGTATGGATTCCTGAGCGAGAACGCAGCATTCGCGGAGGCCTGCGCCGAAGCTGGGATCATCTTCGTCGGGCCCTCCCCCGCCGCGATGCGCGCGCTGGGAGATAAGATCAGCGCCAAGGAAGTGGCCATAGGCGCGGGGCTGCCCATTATCGAGTCCAGCCGCGAAGCGCTGAGCAGCCCGGACATCGCCCTCGCGGAAGCTGCTCGCATCGGCTACCCGGTCATGCTGAAAGCCGCCGCCGGCGGGGGCGGCCGGGGCATGCGCGTCGTCCGCAGCGACGAGGAGCTGGCCAAGGCCTATAACGAAGCCCGGGGCGAGGCCAGGACAGCCTTCGGGGACGATACGGTCTTCCTGGAAAAATTCGTCGACCGCCCGAGGCATATCGAGGTGCAGATCGCGGCCGATACCCATGGGAACACGGTGCACCTCTACGAACGCGACTGCAGCGTGCAGCGCCGTTTTCAGAAAGTGGTCGAGGTAGCGCCCTCGCTGGGACTTCGCGACGAGACCCGCAGCAAGCTCTACGGCTACGCCGTCGCGATCGCCCGGGCCGTCGGCTACAACAACCTCGGCACCGTCGAATTCCTGGTCGACGCGGAACAGCGGATCTATTTCATCGAGGTGAATCCCCGCATCCAGGTGGAGCATACCGTCACGGAGATGATCACCGGTATCGACCTGATCAAGACCCAGCTCTTCATAGCCAGCGGTTACCCCCTGGATGCGCCGCAGATCGGGCTCGGAGACCAGGCGGCGATCCCGAAGAACGGCTTCGCGATCCAGTGCCGCATCACCACCGAAGATCCCGCCGCGGATTTCAAGCCGGACTACGGCACGCTCACCACCTACCGGAACGCTGCCGGCTTCGGTGTCCGCCTCGACGAAGGCAGCACGTATGCGGGGATGAAGATCTCCCCCTTTTTCGACTCGATGCTCGTGAAGGTGAGCACCCATGGGGGCACCCTGCAGGACGCGGCGATGAAGATGCTCCGCGCCCTGAAGGAATTCCGCATACGCGGCGTAAAGAACAATATCCCCTTCCTGGAGAACCTGATCACGCACCCCGAATTCACCGCGGGCAGGGCGACCGTCGGCTTCATCGGCGAGCACCCGGAGCTGTTCCGGTTTGAGGCCCGGCAGGACCGCGGCACACGCATGCTGCACTTCCTGGCGGATATCGCGTTGAACGGCAACCCGGACGTGAAGGGAGCAGACAAGGATCGCCGCTTCGAAAAGCCCCCGGTCCCGGCTTCGGACCGGAGCGGGGCCGTTCCCGAAGGCAGCAAGCAGCGGCTGGAGCGCATGGGTCCGGAAGCCTTCGCGCAATGGCTGCGGGCCGATCCGAAGATCCACTATACGGACACTACGATGCGCGACGGGCACCAGTCCCTGCTTGCGACCCGGATGCGGACCCGCGACATGCTGGCCGTGGCAAACGGCTTTGCACGCGCCCATCCGCAGACCTTCAGCATGGAAGTCTGGGGCGGCGCGACCTTCGATGTCTGCCTGCGCTTCCTGCACGAAGATCCCTGGCAGCGCCTCGAACAATTGCGCGCGGCAATTCCCAATATCCTGCTGCAGATGCTCATCCGCGGCATGAACGGCCTGGGGTATGCGGCATACCCGGATAATCTCATCGAGCGGTTCGTGCAGACCAGCGCGGAGAAGGGCATCGACATCTTCCGCATCTTCGACTCGCTCAACTGGATGGAGAATATCGCGCCCTGCATAGAGGCGGTGCGCAAGCATACCAATAGTCTCGCCGAAGGCACGCTCTGCTACACGGGGGATATCCTGGATCCGAAACGCACGAAGTACGACCTCGGCTACTATGTGCGCATGGCGAAGGACCTGGAGAACGCGGGCGCCCATATCCTGGGCATTAAAGACATGAGCGGGCTGCTGAAGCCTTATGCCGCGAAGGAGCTGATCGGCGCTCTGAAGGACGCCGTGAAGATCCCGCTGCACCTGCATACGCACGACACATCCTCCCTGCAGACTGCGACTTACCTGATGGCCATCGAGGCGGGCGTGAATGTCGTAGACTGCGCCCTGGGCGCGCTTTCCGGCATGACCTCGCAGCCCAACTTCAATTCGGTGGCGGAAATGATGCGCTTCCATCCGCGTGAGCAGCCCTACGATATCCGCTCGCTGAACGAGTACTCGGATTACTGGGAAGCCGTACGAGCATACTACCATCCGTTCGAAAGCGGCATGAAGGCCGGAAGCGCGGAAGTGTTCGAGCATGAAATCCCCGGCGGGCAGTACAGCAACCTCAAGCCCCAGGCCGTTGCACTCGGCCTGGGCAACAAGTTCAACGACATCAAGAAGACCTTTGCCGAGGTCAACGACATGTTCGGCGACATCGTCAAGGTGACACCTTCCTCCAAGATCGTCGGCGATATGGCGCAGTTCATGGTAGCCAACGGGCTCAGCGCCGCGGACGTCATGGAGCGCGGCGAAACGCTGTCGTTCCCCGAATCGGTGACCCAGTTCTTTGCCGGGGAGATCGGCCAGCCCGAGGGAGGCTTCCCGCAGGAGCTGCAGCGCATCGTGCTGAAAGGCAAAGAGCCGTTCACCGACCGCCCCGGGCGGCACCTGGCGCCGATCGATTTCACGGCCGAATACGCAGCTTTCCGGGAACGCTTCGGCGATGGCGTACAATTCACCGATTTCCTCTCGTACAAATTCTTCCCGAAGGTTTTCGAGGACTATTGGACATTCCGCCGGCAATTCGGCGACGTGAGCGTCGTGCCGACCCCTATCTTCTTCTATGGCATGAAGCCCGGCGAAGACACCACGATCGAGATCGCCCGCGGCAAAACCCTGCTGATCCGCCTCCTGTCCCTGGGGCCGGTCGACGAGAAAGGGAATCGCAGCGTTTTCTTCAAGCTCAACGGGCAGACCCGGGCCGTCGAGCTTCGCGACCAGTCCGTACAGGCGCGGCAGATCGAAAACCGGAAAGCCGACAAGGGCGATAAGCGGCATGTGGCGGCCCCGCTTCAGGGCCTGCTTTCCAAGCTGCTGGTGGCCAGGGACGAGCAGGTCGAAAAGAACCAGCCCCTGTTCGTGATCGAGGCGATGAAGATGGAAACTACGATCACCGCCCCTCAGGCCGGGAAGATCGGGCATATCGAGCTCCAGGCCGGCGCCCTGGTCAATACGCAGGACCTGGTATTGGAGCTGAATTAAGAGACCGGAGACTGCCGCGGCAGTCTCCGTCTTTTCCGGCGGCCGTCGGCAAAGACACAATTCGTCAATTTGCAAATGGCTTGATTTTTTGGAGGCATACAGAGCCCCGGGCCTAACTAAATCTGTTGTCATGAAACGACTTACATCGTTGTTGCTTCTAATCCTGCTCCTGGGCACGGGAGAAAGCCTGCACGCGCAATCGCAGCAAGGCCAGCGGTCCAAGCGCAGGCACCGGCAGACGACGACACAGGCGCCCGCGCCGGAGATCACCGTGGATACACCGGCGGCCGTAAAGCAGGCCCCGCCTATTGTGCTTCCGCCCGCCGACACGACGAAGAAAGACACCACGGTAGTCGAGCAGGTGGCCCTGGCGATCCATGACTCGCTGAAGGCTAAACTCAAAGCGCCTATCGTACAGGTGCCGGTGACCCTGAGAAGCCTGATCGTGCCCGGCGCCTTATTCGCATACGGCGCCATCACGCTGAACAATACCGGGCTGCGCATTTTCAACGACAAGGCCAAGGAATGGATCTACAACGGAGCAAGCTACCAGCATCCGTACATGGAGGACTATACCCTGCTGGTGCCGGCCGCGGCCGTTTATGCCCTGAATATCTTCGGCGTCAAAGGACAGAACAACCTCATCGACCGATCGATCATCTACGGCATGAGCAATGCGATCGCCAACGGCATCATCTTCGGTGTGAAGCAGGTCGGCATCGAGACCCGGCCGGACGGCAGCGACAATCATTCGTTCCCCTCGGGGCATACTGCGGAAGCCTTCGTATCCGCGGAATTCCTGCGCCAGGAATACAGGGGCCGCATACACTGGTCGGTC
>JASLDA010000243.1 GCA_030151745.1 Chitinophagaceae bacterium
CTAGACTCCATCCGGAACGGCCGCTATACGCGTATCCGCTTCATTCTCGGCGTCGATTACGATCATAATCATACCGGCGCCCAGGAAGGAGACCTGGATCCCATCCACGGCATGATCTGGAGCTGGTCCACCGGCTATATGTTCCTCAAACATGAAGGCAGCTATCTCGATTCCACGGGATCGCCCAAATCGCTGTTCTTCCATTTCGGGACGGACAGGGCGATCAGCTCGGTGGTGATTCCCATCCAGCCGCTGGAAGTGCGGGGCGACAAGCGGAAGCTGAACCTGCGCTTCGATCTGAATGCCCTCTATGCCGGTCCGCCGCGGATCGATTTCGACGTGGACAATAACCGTATGTCGACGTCCACGGACGACGCGGCCTGGCTCGGTGCAATGCGCGGCAACATGCAGGGCGCCTTTTCCTTCGGCTCATCCGAATAATTCCGCCCGATGCAGCCGCGTTTCCGAAAAAGCCTGATCCTCGCTCCGCTGGCCCTCGCGCTGGCCGTGTATTCCTGCAAGAAGGAGCCGGGGAACGACGGTCCCACACCCTATAAGCTGGCGATCCCTTCCGGCCTCCCGGCGATGGCGATCCCCGATTCGAACCCGCTCACCGAGGAGGGCATCGAGCTTGGGCGCCGCCTGTTCTACGACCCCATTCTCTCAGGGAACAACACGATGAGCTGCGGCAGCTGCCACAAGCAGCAGTTCGCGTTTACTGATAGCAATCTCAGCCTGAGCATCGGGATCGACGGGCTGCCGGGCACCCGCAATACCATGAGCCTGGCCAACCTGGGCTACCAGAAGAAATTCTTCTGGGACGGGGGAGCTGCCGATCTCGAAAGCCAAGTGATCGATCCGATCCAGAACCCGCTGGAAATGCACGAAACGCTGCCGAGGGTCATCGGGAAGCTCAATGCAGATCCGGAGTACCCGGCTTTATTCGAAAAGGTCTTCGGCAAAGGCCCGATCACGACGCCGATGGTGATGAAGGCGCTCGCGCAATTCGAGCGGACGCTGATCTCGGGCAACTCCAGGTACGATCAGTACAAGCGCGGACAGGCCGGCCTTACTGAGCAGGAGCAGCGCGGTATGGCGCTCTTCGAGGCGGAGGATAAAGGGGATTGCGTGCATTGCCACAGCCTCGGCTCTACCTTCTCCGATTTTGAGTTCCGCAACACCGGCCTGGACAGCATCCCCGTGGATCCGGGGCGTTACCGCATCACGCTGCTGGGGACGGACAGCGGCAGGTTCAAGACGCCCTCGCTGCGGAATGTCGCCGTTACGGCGCCCTATATGCACGACGGGCGTTTCAGGACGCTGGAAGAGTGCATCGATCACTACAACACGAATTTCCACTACACGAAATACCTCGACGGCAATATCGTCCGGCTGCAGAAGGGCCGGCTAAGTGCCCAGGATAAGGCCGACCTGGTCGCCTTCCTGCAGACGCTCACGGACCACGAGTTCCTGACCAACCCGAAATTCGGGCCTCCCCAGCGCTAGCCCGGCACCTTGCAGGTGCACCGGCTCCCGGCCCGTTATTTTAACAGGCTGCTTCCCGCCGGGGCCGGATGCGCATGGTTTGGGCTATTATCTTTGATGGTTTTACCCGCACTGTCAAACCCTGAATCATGCCGGAATCCAGAGCAAGCATTCTGTGTGGCGAAGCGCAGCCCGAGTTTTTACGGCACGAAGATCTTGTTTCCATTTTCCGGGAACAGCTGGCGCTGCTGCCCGACAGGCCTGCTTTGGTGTTCGATAAAAAGACGCTCAGCTACGCCGCGCTGGATGCATGGAGCTCCGGCATAGCAGGATTCCTGCAGGGGCAGGGCGTGAAGCCCGGAATGCGTGTCGGGATCTGGTGGCCCCGCGGCCTGGAGCTGCACGCTGCCGTTCTCGGTATCCTGAAGTGCGGGGCCGCCTATGTGCCGCTCGACCGGGAAATGCCCGCGGAGCGGGTGCGGATCGTTATGGCGGAATCCGGCGCCGGCCTGCTGCTGGCCGATCAGGATCTGGCGGTTTCCTGCCCCGTCGCGGAAATTCCCCGCATCCTGGCCTGCGATCCCGAAACCTGGGTGCCCGTGCCGGTAGACCCGGATCGGGATGCTTACGTGCTGTACACTTCCGGGTCTACAGGTACTCCCAAGGGAATCCCGATTACCCAGCGCAGCATCTGCCATTTCGTACGCGCCGAGCAGCATATTTTGCAGGTGCAGCCCGGCGACCGCGTCTACCAGGGCTTTTCCGTGTCCTTTGATATGTGGTGCGAGGAGACCTGGATCTCCTGGCTGGCGGGGGCTACGCTGTACGTGGCGGATGCCGAGACGGCGCGGTCCGTAGATGCGCTGAGCGATGTGCTGCGCGAATGGCAGATCAACGTGCTGCATGCGGTGCCTTCCCTGCTCGGCGTGATCGACCCTGATATCCCGACGCTGCGCGTGATCAACGCCGGCGGCGAAGCCTGCCCCTCGCAGGTGGTGGATGCCTGGGCGACCGGAGACCGCCGGTTCTTCAATAGCTATGGCCCGACGGAGACTACGGTCACCGCGACGATCGGGCAGCTGCGCCCCGGAGAGCCCATAAGTATCGGGACTCCGCTTCCAAATTATAATCTTGCGGTCGTTGACGAGGCGCTGAGCCCGGTGCCCACCGGCACCCGCGGTGAGCTCGTGATCAGCGGACCGGGCCTGAGCCCGGGCTACCTCAACCGGCCGCAGCTGAGCGCGGAGAAGTTCGTGGCAAAGCCTCAGGCCCTGCACGAGCTGCCTGGCGACCGCATCTACAGGAGCGGCGACGCCGTAGTGCTGCATGCCGACGGCCGTATCGAGTTCCAGGGCCGCATCGACGACCAGATCAAGCTGCGGGGCTACCGGATCGAGCTGGGTGAGATCGAGACCCGGCTGCATGCCCTTCCCGGCGTCATAGCCGCCGCCGTCGCCGTCAAGAAAAGCGGCACGGAGCAGGATACGCTCGTTGGGTACGTGGTAATGGACGACCAGACGCATTTCAACGGCCCCGCCTTGCGCGTGGAGCTGGCCCGGAAGTTGCCTGCATACATGGTGCCTGCGCTGATCGTGCCGCTGTTCTCCATGCCCCGGCTTCCGAGCGGCAAGATCGATCGCAAGGCGCTGCCCGTTCCGGACGCGCTGCTGCTCGTGGACGCCGCGGAGCGGCCGGCTCCGGTCGACTCGGAGGCCCCCGTCGAGCAGCGGGTGATGGCCGTGATCCGGGCGCTGTTCCCAGGGCGGGAGATCGATCCCGGGCAGGATTTCTTCGACGACCTGGGCGGCCACAGCCTGCTTGCGGCCGTATTGGTCAGCCGGCTCCGCCAGGAGGCGAAGCTGACCCAGGCCTCGCTGAAAGACCTGTACCTGCACCGCCCTCTCGCGCAGGTCATCCGGCATTGGGATACGGCGCCGGAGGCCGAGGAGAAGCCGGAGCGGCCTTTCCGGTCCGTCCGGCGCAGCGCCTGGCTCCTGTGCAATATTGCGCAGACGCTGAGCCTGCTGCTGATCTACGGGCTTTTCGCGCTGCAGATCTTCTTGCCGTACCTGGGCTATTACTATATCTACAACGTGCTGGTGGACTCCAGCTACTATGATTCGCACCCGGGACTGGCCTACGCTTATTCGATAGGCACGGCCTTCGGCCTGTTTGCCCTGATGCCCCTGTTCTTTTCGGTGATCAGCATTGTAGGGAAATGGCTGATCATCGGCCGGATGAAGCCCGGGGACTACCCGCTCTGGGGATCCTATTATTTCCGCTGGTGGCTGGTCAAATCCCTGTCGCGGCTGACTCCCATGCAGTACCTGACCGGCACGCCGCTGTACCCGACCTACCTGCGGATGCTCGGGGTGAAGGTGCATGCCAGCGCCCAGCTCAGCGCCTTCCAGATCGGCGCGGAGGATCTGCTCGAGATCGGTGCGGACGTCACCATCTCGTCGCAGGTCGTCATCAATAACGCCTGGGTGGAAGACGGCTGGCTCCGGCTGCGCAAGGTGCGCCTCGGCGACCATGCCTACCTGGGAAGCAGCGCTATCGTCAGCGGCGATACGGTCATGGAGGATTGGGCCGAGCTCCAGGACCTGAGCCACCTGAATCGCGGCGCGCGCGTAGGCAGGGCGGAGCTGTGGCAGGGAAGCCCGGCATTGCGCATGCTCACCCGCGGCGAGGACGAGCTGCAAAAGCCGCTGGACGTAAGCAGGGGAGCCCGGCGCAAGTACCGGATGCTGTTCCTGCTCAGCCTGCTGATATTCCCTCTCTTCATACTCGTGCCGCTGCTCCCGACCATCGTTACGCTGCATCAGATGGACGATAACTCCGGGCGTTACGATTTTTCCTATCTCGTCGTGACGCCTTCCCTGGCGCTGGCTTATATCCTCATCTTCGCACTGCAGACCATCGTCGTCACCCGCCTGCTGCAGCGCTGCGTGAAGCCGGGCGTATTCCCGCTGTACAGCTCGATCTACTACCGGAAATGGCTGGCGGATCAGCTCATGTCCCTGTCGCTGATCGTGCTGCACCCGATCTACGCAACCGTCTACATCCGCTCCTTCTTCCGGGCTCTCGGCGCGCAGGTCGGGAAGAATACCGAGATATCGACCGCCAGCAGCGTGACCCACCCGCTGCTGAAAGTCGGCAGCGGCGCTTTTATCGCCGATGCGGTGACCCTGGGCGAAGCCGATGTTCGGGGGCAGCGCCTCATACTGGCGATGACCGAGATCGGAGATGTCTCATTCGTCGGCAACAGCGCATTGATCCCTCAGGGATATTCCCTCCCGGATCATATGCTGGTCGGCGTGCTTTCCACTCCGCCCTCGCCCGGCCAGCTCAAGGCCGGCGGGGCCCGGGATTTCTTCGGATCCCCGGCCATCCCGATGCCCCGGCGCCAGGAAAGCCAGGTCTTTTCCGACCGGCTGACGACCTTCCCGCCTCCGCACCGCCGCATCGCGCGAAGCCTGGTGGAGCTGGTCCGCATCATCATCCCCGAAACGGTGATCATCTGCCTCTCCGTAATCTTTATCGCCTACTGCCACGACCTGATCACCAAGTTCCCGCTCTGGCAGGGGCTTTTGGGAATCCCGCTGCTGTACCTGCTGAGCATCGGCCTGCCCGCGTTCTTCTTTACCGCCGGGCTCAAATGGCTCTTCGCGGGCCGGTACAGGGCGGGGGCGCACCCGATGTGGAGCTGGATGGTCTGGCGCAGCGAGGGCATTACGACGACTTACGAAGCCCTGGCCGTACCCTTCCTGCTGGAATACCTGAAAGGCACCGCCTGGCTGCCCTTGTTCCTGCGCTGCCTTGGTGTCCGCGCCGGCCGGCGGGTATGGCTGAACACGACGGATATCACCGAGCACGATATGGTGACGATCGGGGACGAGGCCATGCTGAACGAGGACTGCGGCCCGCAGACACACCTGTTCGAGGACCGGGTGATGAAGATCGGCCCGGTGCGCATCGGGCCGCGCTGCACGATCGGAGCCCGCTCTATCGTCCTTTATGATACCGAGCTCGAAGAAGGCGTCGCGGTCGATGCGCTGAGCCTGGTGATGAAAGGCGAGAAGCTCAGCAAGGGCAGCGCCTGGACGGGCAGCCCGGTCAAGTCGGGCTGATCCGGAGCTGCTCCGGCCTGTAGATCGGGGCGCCCGGTATTTGAGGCGTCCGGCGCGCATTGCGAGCGAAGCGCAACGCAGCGAAGCAATACCTTTGCGCCCATGAATAACGCTGCGCTGCATGCCATCTCCCCTGTGGATGGCCGCTACCGCCGTCAGGTCGAGAGCCTGGGCGCCTATTTCTCCGAGGCCGCGCTGATGCGGTACCGGGTACGGGTAGAAATTGCATATTTACTCCACCTGGCGGAAGCGGGAATCATCACCCTGCCTTCCGGGGCCACGGAAGCGGCGCTGAACGCGATGTGGGAGCAATTCTCGGAAGAGGATGCGCTGGAGATCAAGAAGACCGAGCAGACCACGAACCACGATGTGAAAGCGGTCGAGTATTTCATCAAGAAGAAGCTCCAGGGACTCGGCGCGGAGGCGATCACGGAATGGGTGCATTTCGGACTCACCTCGCAGGACGTCAACAACACGGCCGTGCCCCTGCTTTGGAAGGAGGCCCTGCAGAACGAATACCTGCCGGCCCTGCGCGGCGTCGTTGCCGTATTGCGCGGCATGGCTTCCGACTGGGCGCAGGTCCCGATGCTCGCGCGTACGCATGGGCAGGCCGCCTCTCCCGTTACCCTGGGCAAGGAGATCGCCGTATTCGTGGAGCGGCTGGAAGGACAGATCCGCTTGCTGGAGACGGTGCCGTATGCGGCCAAGTTCGGCGGCGCCACGGGCGCGTTCAACGCGCATCATGTCGCTTTCCCGCAGACGGACTGGGTCGGATTCGGCAATTCCTTCGTGGAGCGGCGCCTGGGACTGTACCGCTCCAAAACCACGACACAGATCGAGCACTACGATCACTTCGCGGCGCAATGCGATGGCCTGAAG
>JASLDA010000302.1 GCA_030151745.1 Chitinophagaceae bacterium
TGAAGGAGCGGGCATCATCGTGATGAACAACTCCATCGAAGCGCAGATCACCGAGCTGGAGAGCGAAGAGGACAAGGCGCTGTTCCTGGAGGAATACGGTCTCGAAGAGCCGGGCCTGAACCGCCTGATCCGCGCTACTTACGATCTGCTTTCGCTCATCACCTATTTTACCGCCGGTGTGCAGGAGGTCCGAGCCTGGACCATCGGAAAGGGCTGGAAGGCTCCGCAGGCCGCATCCGTGATCCACACGGACTTCGAGAAAGGCTTTATCAAAGCCGAGGTCATTTCTTTCGAGGACTATATTTCACTCGGCGGTGAAAGCGGCGCCCGCGAGAAGGGCCGCCTCCGCATTGAAGGAAAGGAATACATCGTCAGCGATGGCGATGTAATGCACTTCCGATTCAACGTTTAAGATCGCAGGCTCAAATAGCCGCCAAACCATCAGAATCTCGTTTCGCCTATGAAATACTTACCCATTCCCTCCAAGCTCTATACCCATAACCGGGAACGCTTCGCAAAGAAGATGGCGCCGAACAGCCTGGCCATTTTCCCGGGCAACCCGACGCTTACCGCTAACGGCGACGCCTCGTATGTGTACATTCCGAACAGCGACGTAGTATGGCTGAGTGGCGTGACCCAGGAAAGGACAATGGTGGTGCTCTACCCGGACAACCCGGACCAGACCGCCACGGAGGTGCTGGTAATCCTGCGCCCGAACGAGCACCTGGAGAAATGGGAAGGCCACAAGCTTACGAAGGCCGAGGCGACGGAAATCTCCGGTATTCAGAATGTACAGTTCGCCGACAGCATCGACGCAGTGCTGCAGGTGATGATGCATAATGCCGACATCGTTTACCTGAACACGAATGAGAACGACCGCCTGGACGGCAGCCTGTACCGCCAGGAACTGGCATTCGTAAAGGACTGGATGGGGCGCTTCCCGCTGCACCGCTACGAGCGCGCCGCCAGGATCATGAAAGAGCTGCGCGCCGTCAAGACCAAGGAAGAAGTAGCAGTAGTGCAGGAGGCGATCGACATTACGGAGAAGGCATTCCGCCGGGTGATGCGGTTCCTGCGTCCCGGTGTGATGGAATACGAGATCGAAGCAGAGATCACGCATGAGTTTCTTCGCAACCGGGCTACCCGGCATGCCTATGGCTGCATCATCGCTTCCGGCGACCGCGCCCGTACGTTGCATTACGTGGAAAACAACCAGGAGTGCAGGGACGGGGAGCTGATATTGATGGACTTCGGCGCCGAGTACGGCAATTACGCAGCCGATCTTACCCGTACAATACCCCTGAACGGTAAGTTCACGAAGCGGCAGAAGGAAGTGTACAACGCCGTGCTGGCCGTGCACAACTACGCCAAGGAAATCCTGAAGCCGGGCCTGGAATTCCCGGAATACATCAAGCTGACGAATGCGGAAATGGAGAAGCAGTGCCATAAGATCGGCCTGATCAGCAAAAGCGATATCAAAAACCAGGATCCCGCGAACCCGGCATACCGCAAGTATTTCTATCACGGCATGACGCACCACCTGGGCATCGACGTTCACGATCTCGGCACGCGTACCGAGGCGGTGAAGGAAGGCATGCTGTTCACCGTAGAGCCCGGTATCTACATCGAAGAAGAACAGATGGGCATCCGGATCGAGAACAATATCTGGCTTACCAAGAAGGGGAATATCGACCTGATGAAGAATATCCCGATCACCGTAGAGGAGATCGAAGCTGCGATGAAGCGTTCATAGACCGGTCCAGCCCCGGATTTGCAACGGGAGTTTTGTCAACCTTAAGGATTGACAAAACTCCCGCTTTGTTATAGGACGTACCTCGCCATGGGCGCAGGCGGATAGCCCCCGGCCGCCAAAAGAAAAAGCCCGGTCGCTGTAGAACCGGGCTCTTAAAATCTTTGGCGCAGGCCTTACCGGAGCCGGTCCAGGCTGCGGATAAGCTTTTCGTCCTTGCGGATGCCGCGGAGCGCCAAGATCATGAAGATCACGGCCACGATGGTGACGAGGATCCCCGGGACGGCATAATGATAGCTGCTTACGAGCGGGTTTTTCTCTTTCTGGTTCTGAACCTCGAGGACTGCAAGGCCGAAATAGCCGAGAGCCGATAGGATGCTCAGCCAGACGAGACCGCGCTGACGGCTGCGATTGCCGAACATGAAGATCGCAACCAGGGGCAGCACGGTGGCAAGCGCGGCCATAAGCAGCAGCTGGATATGCTCGGCGGTCTTGACTACGACAGTAGGATTGCCGTATCCGTAGATAGGCAGGATGAATAACAGGCCGTTCATCATCGCGGCGAGGAACAGCCAGAGGGATTGAATGCGCTGGATCATAAGCTAGTTATGTGGCCGATCTCAGGAGATCATGCCGTTTCCGAAATAAGGTTGCAGGAAGGCCGGCAGGCGGATGCCTTCGGGGCTTTGGTTGTTTTCCAGCAGGCAGGCCACGATCCGGGGCAGCGCCAGGGAAGAGCCGTTGAGGCTGTGCAGCAGGATGGTCTTGCCCTCGCTGCTCTTGTAGCGGGCCTTCATACGGCCGGTCTGGAAGGTTTCGAAATTGGATACGGAGCTGACCTCGAGCCAGCGCTCCTGGGCGGCGCTCCACACTTCGAAATCGTAGGTCAGCGCGGAGCTGAACGACATGTCGCCGCCGCAGAGCCGCAGGACGCGGTAAGGCAGCTCCAGCTTTACCAGCAGGCCTTCTACATGGGCTACCATCTCTTCCAGCACCTCATAGCTGCGCTCCGGCTGCACCAGCTGCACGAGCTCGACCTTGTCGAACTGGTGAAGGCGGTTCAGGCCGCGCACGTCCTTGCCGTAGGAGCCGGCCTCGCGGCGGAAACAGGGCGTATAGGCCGTCAGACGCTGCGGCAGCTGTGCCTCCGGCGTGATGGTATCGCGGAAGATATTGGTAAGGGGGACTTCCGCGGTCGGGATCAGGTAGAAATCATCCTCGGTTACATGGTACATCTGCCCCTCCTTATCCGGGAGCTGGGTAGTGCCATAGGCGGAGGCTTCGTTGACCATGAACGGCGGCGCTACTTCCTTGTAGCCGGCAGCGATATTATAGTCCAGGAACGCGCTGATCATGGCACGCTGCAGGCGGGCGCCCTGGCCTGTATAGACCGGGAACCCGGAACCCGTGATCTTGGTGCCCAGCTCGAAGTCCACGAGGCCGTATTTGGCCGTGAGCTCCCAGTGCGGAAGCTTCTGCGCGCTCAGGTCGGGCTTGATGCCGCTTTCACGGACTACTACGTTGTCCTCGGGCGTCCGGCCTTCGGGAACGGAGCTGTGCGGCAGGTTGGGCAGGCGCAGAAGTAGATCCTGGACGGAGCTGTCCATCGCGGTGAGCTCGTGAGCGAGCGCAGAGGCGCGCTCCTTGCGCTGGCCGACCTCGGTCTTCAGGGCTTCGGCCCCCGCCTTGTCGCCCGAGCCCATCAGCTTGCCGATCTCTTTTGAGGCGCTGTTGATAAAAGCCGCCGCCGACTCCGATTCGACCTGGAGCTTACGCCGGGCAATATCGGCCTCAATAATCTGGTCGATCAGGTCGAGTTCCTTGAAATGCTTCCTGGTCAGACCTTCGATAACGCGCGCCTTATCGTCGCGCAGCAGCTGGATGGATAACATAATAATTAAGTCGCGGCAAAGATATTGCTTCGGGCAGCTTAGGAATGAGACGTTGAATGCAAAATTCAAAATGCAAAAATCAGGAACGGGCAAAGGGACGCGGGGAATGAGCCGGACAAAGCGCGGGAGGAGAAAACGGCATTGACTGCAAGGCTGCCGGTTCCCCGGGGCCCGCGGCGGGATTAACTTCGCCGGATGGCATTGCCGCTTCCGGTTCCGTGTACGCAGGAGACATTCAGTTTCGGCGGCAATTTCATCAAGGCCTTTGTGCCGGACCCGGCAGCCCTGAATGGGCGCTTTGCCGCAGGCATCACGGCCGCGCCGTACTGGGGCCGGGTCTGGCCGGCCTCGCTGGGGCTTTGCGGATACCTGGCGGATATGCCGGAGCTGGTTGCCGGCAAGCATGTCCTGGAGCTCGCGGCCGGGTTGGGACTACCGGGCCTGCTCGCAGGATCCTGGGCGGAAAAGGTGACGCTGAGCGATATAGAACCAGATGCCGTTGCCGTAATGAACGCCTCGGCCCGGCTTAACGCTCAGGAGAATGTGAGCAGCCGGCTTATAGATTGGGCTGCGATACCTCCGGATCTGGATCCGGATCTGATCCTGCTCAGCGATATAAATTACGATCCGGGCGTTTTTGAGACGCTTTACGATATGCTGCAGGGCTTTGTGCAAGCAGGATCCGCTGTCCTGCTGAGCACGCCGCAGCGCCTGATGGCCAAGCCATTCATTGAGCGGCTCCTGCCCTGGTGCCGGGACCGGCGGGAAATACAGCCCGGGAACGAGTTCGTGAGCGTGTTCCTTTTAGGCGGAGAATAATTAAAATGCAAAATTCAAAATGTAGAACCTGGAACGATGCATGACCGGTCAAACGTATTAATTTGGAGCAGTGCTGAATATGCTCCTGGTCATTTAAACTACCTGCTTCTGAATTTTGAATTTTACCTTTTGAATTCAACACCCTGTTTCCAGGAATGAAGATCGCAACCTACAACGTCAATAGCATTAACGCACGCCTGCCGGTTTTGCTGCGCTGGCTGGAAGAGGAAGCCCCGGACGTGGCCTGCCTGCAGGAATTGAAGGCTACTCAAGATAAGTTTCCCGAGGAGGCGCTGAAGGAAGCCGGCTACGGAGCGGTCTGGCACGGGCAGAAAAGCTGGAACGGGGTCGCGATCCTGGCGAAAGGGATAATGCCAGAGGAGCAGGGGCGCGGTCTGCCCGGAGATCCGAAGGATGAGCAAAGCCGCTTCATTGAGGCTAAGGTGAACGGCATCCATATCGCCTGCCTGTACCTGCCGAACGGGAATCCGGCCCCGGGCCCGAAGTTCGATTACAAGCTAGGCTGGATGCGCTGCCTGGAGGCGCATGCGGAGATGCTGCTGAAGAAGAAAGAGCCGGTCGTGATCACCGGAGACTACAACGTGATCCCGACCGGGGCCGATGCTTACAAGCCCGAGCGTTGGGTAGACGATGCCTTGTTCCGCCCGGAGTCCCGTGAAGCTTTTCAGCGCCTGCTCGACCAGGGCTGGACGGACGCCATCCGCAAGCTGCATCCAGGCGAGACGATCTATACCTACTGGGATTATTTCCGCAATGCATTCGGGCGCAACGCCGGTATCCGCATCGACCATTTCCTGGTGAACGCCGCGCTGGAAAAGCGCCTGCAGGCAGGCGGCGTACATACGAACGTGCGCAGCTGGGAAAAGACCTCCGATCATGCGCCGGTATGGATCGAGGTTGAAGACTAGCGCATAGCCCAAAGGCTCATACGCCGAACTGCCGGAGGTGATGGTCCAGGTGTACCCAGGCGAAGCGGCCCCAGTCCTTGCGGCTCATCTTTCCAAAGAACGGGTGGGCGCCATTCATAGGGCCCTCGAATGCCGAGAAGGTTCTGAGCGCCTGCTGCAGGCCGGCCTTTTCCGATTCGAACTCCCCAATCCCTGCAGCTGCCATCTGATCGGCTATATGCTTCGGCATAGGACGGCCCTGGGGTAGCTTGATGATGCCGTTCAGGATCAGCGACCGGATGATGCGCTGCTTCAGCGAAGGAGCTTGTACCGCCTCCTTCTGCCGCATCATGGACTCGGTGATGAGCCGGCAATGCTGCAGCATGGAGCCGGCGTTCATCATGCCCCAGCGCGCCGCGGAATCCGGACGCAGATTATGTATCCGGCTGAACATGGCGTCGATCGCGGGAGCTGAAAAGAGGCTGGGCATGATATAAAGTTAGCCCGATCCCCGGCGAGGAACGAGGACCGCTATTTACAGGACTGTCCGGACTAGCCAGGTCCTCTGTCCTGCATTTCCAGCAAAGGTCGCTGCACCATTGCGTCTCTGCGGGAAATAATTATGCTGAGCGCACCGCGTTCACTACGCTGCCGCTATGTCCTCCGCGTGAAACTGCCGCCCCTTGCTTCACGCCTTCCCGGCTTTCGCATTTTGAATTCAGCTCTCGGGGCTTTGGGCTTTTGCCTTGCGCCCGCTATCTTTAAGCTTCCTCAATCCGCTGCTTATGACGATCGGCGTTCTCAAAGAAGCCCCGCCCGAGACCCGTGTTTCCCTGACACCGGAAGTGGTGCAGGCTCTTTCCAAGATGAACGTTACGGTGCTCGTGCAGCGCGGCGCCGGCGAATCGGCCTTTTACCCGGACAGCGCCTATGAAGCCGCAGGCGCGCAGATCAGCGACGCCCTGTCCGCCGCCGGTGCGGATCTCGTGCTGACCATCCACCCGCAGAACGTGCCGCCGGAGCTCAAGAGCAGCGCGGTCATCCTGGGTGTGTACCAGCCCTTGTTCAACGGAGCCCAGATGCATGCCTGGGCGGGTAAGGGCTGGACCGTATTTTCACTGGATGCCATTCCGCGGACGACGCGCGCGCAAAGCATGGACGTGCTCTCTTCCCAGGCAAATATCGCAGGCTACAAGGCGGTGCTGCTGGCGGCAATGAGCTACAGCCGCTACTTCCCGATGTTCATGACCGCGGCGGGCTCTATTCCGCCGGCCAAGGTGCTCATCCTGGGAGCCGGTGTCGCGGGCCTGCAGGCTGTTGCCACGGCCCGGCGGCTCGGGGCCGTCGTCGAGGTGTTTGATACGCGCCCGGCCGTCAAGGAAGAGGTGATGAGCCTCGGGGCGAAGTTCATCGAGGTGGAGGGCGCCGCCGACGCCAGCAAGGCCGGAGGCTACGCCGTCGAGCAAAGCGCCGAATTCCAGGAGCGCCAGAAGCAGCGCATCGCCGAGAGCGCGAAGAAGAGCGATATCATCATCACCACGGCGCAGATCCCGGGCCGCAAAGCCCCGATACTGATCACCCGCGATATGATCGATGCCATGCGTCCCGGCTCGGTGATCGTGGACCTGGCCGCGTCGACCGGCGGCAATACGGACCTGACGCAGAACAACGAAACCGTGATGCACGGCGGCGTGACCATTATCGGGAACAGCGCCCTGCCTGCGGCCGCGCCCGCCGATGCCAGCAAGGTATATGCGAAGAACGTGCTCAATTTCCTGAAGCTGATCATCGACAAGGACGGCAACCTCGCCCTCAACTTCGATGACGATCTCGTGAAGGGGACCGCCATTACGCACGGAGGCGCCGTAGTCAATGAGCGGGTAGGGAAATGAACCGGCCGCAGCACCCGCGGCAATCCCATTCTTCAGTTCCCGGCGATCCGGCTCCGCATGTCGGATGAAGTTTGATGAAGCCGGATAATGTTCATCGCAGCGGATCATCTGACTACGGCCTGTTCCCTCCAAATCCATCCAACCTTATCCAACACTATCCAACCAACCACCATGCAAGAGCTCTCGTTATTCTTCATAAAACACTACGAACTCATCACCATCGTCATACTCTCGATCTTTCTCGGGATAGAGGTGATCTCGCGGGTGCCGAGCGTGCTGCATACGCCGCTGATGTCCGGTGCCAATGCCATTCACGGAGTGGTCATCATCGGGGCCATCATCGTGATGGGCTCCGCGCCCGCCCACGACTACCTGGCCCTTACGCTGGGCTTCCTGGCCGTGGTGCTGGGTACGCTCAATGTGGTCGGGGGCTTCGTCGTTACCGACCGTATGCTGGAAATGTTCGGCAAGAAAAAGAGGAAGTAATCCTGATACAATCCATACTTAGGCCCGCATCACAACGCTGCATTCCATGAATGACATCTACGCCAAACTGTTCGGTGAGCAAAGTCTGCTCCTGCTTTGCTATCTCATCGGATCGGTGACCTTCATCCTGGGGCTCAAAATGCTCTCGCATCCGGACAGCGCGCGCAAAGGCAATCTTGTGGCCGCCGCCGGCATGACGATCGCCATACTCGGAACTATCTTTCTCTACCGCGACGCCAATATGACGAAGCTGGGAAATTATCCCTGGATCTTCGGCGGGCTCCTTATCGGCGGTGCGCTGGGTACGGTTTCCGCCCGCAAGGTGCAGATGACGGCCATGCCGGAAATGGTGAGCCTGTTCAACGGCACCGGCGGGGCCTGCGCCATGCTGATCTCCATCGTCGAGTTCGATAAGCTGATGCACCCTGCCGGCTTTGGCTTCGATGGCGACAGCTTCGCGGTCATCGAGCGTACGATCCCGGCCGGCGAGCTGCTGATAATTGTGCTCGGAATGATCATCGGGACGGTGTCCTTTGCAGGCTCTATGATCGCCTGGGGCAAGCTGGCCGGCAAGATCAGGGACCGCCGCGTTCCCGGAGCGCAGTATATAAACTTCGCGCTGTTTGCAGGCATCATCGGCCTGACGGTGCTGCTGCTGGTCGCTTCGATGCCGAATCCGGCCGTGTTCTACAGCATCCTGGCGCTGGCCGCGATTTACGGTGTGCTCTTCGTAATGCCGATCGGCGGGGCCGATATGCCCGTGGTGATCTCGCTGCTCAACTCCTTTACCGGTGTGGCCGCGGCATTCGGAGGGTTCCTGTATGAAAATCCCGTGATGCTGACAGGCGGTATCCTGGTGGGATCGGCAGGCACCATCCTGACGATACTCATGTGCAAGGCTATGAACCGCTCGCTGAAGAACGTGCTGCTGGGATCCTTCGGCAGCGCGGCCCCGGGCGGGGGCAGCTCTCCGGGCGGAGGCGGGCACTACAAGGAAATCTCCATGAACGACACCGCGACCCTGATGGCCTATGCGAACCGGGTGCTGATCGTTCCCGGCTACGGGCTTGCCGTTGCCCAGGCCCAGCATATCACGCACGAGCTGGAGAAAGTGCTGGGCGAGAAGGGAGTTGAAGTTGCATACGGCATCCACCCGGTCGCGGGCCGGATGCCCGGGCATATGAACGTCCTGCTGGCCGAGGCGGATGTACCTTACGAGAAGCTGCTGGAAATGGAAGACGCGAACGAGCAGATGGCCGGAACCGGCGTCGTGCTGATCCTCGGCGCGAACGACGTCGTCAATCCTGCGGCCAAGGAAGATCCCTCGTCGCCGATCTACGGTATGCCGATCCTGGAAGTGGAAAAGGCCGACCATGTGATCGTCAACAAGCGCTCGATGAAGCCGGGCTATGCCGGCATCGAAAACGAGCTCTTTTTCCGCCCCAAGACCAGCATGCTCTTCGGCGATGCAAAGAAGGTGCTGCAGGAGCTGGTCGCGGAGCTGAAGGCGATGTAGCGGCCTCGGGAATTCGCTCCGTCAGGTCCTCGTCTGCGGATGCCGCCTCCCCGGAGGCGGCATCCGCTTTTTATACAGCAGCCACAGCGATACGGCACAAACCTGCCAAGGTCCGCAAACCCCGGGCTGGACGACTATAGTCCGGGGTTTAAAAGCCATGAGCTAAGAGCTATGGCCTAAAAACTTCTCCCTTTCGGAGTCCGGGAAAAAAAATCCATCCGCGCCGAAAGAAAATTTGTGTGGAATGAAAAGCCCCCTTACTTTTGCCTTCCTCAAAACAACGAGGCGCTCGAAGTTCTTCTTTTTAGTGTGTTGGTAAACAGGCCGCTTTAGCTCAGCTGGTAGAGCAACTGATTTGTAATCAGTAGGTCGCTGGTTCGATTCCGGCAAGCGGCTCGTTTAATTTAAGATGCAAAATTCAAAATGCGGAAGCTACGGTTTCTGCAGGGTTTTAAATTTTGCTTTTGAATTAGAACAATGGGTAGGTGGCCGAGTGGCTAAAGGCGGCAGACTGTAAATCTGCTCTCTTCGGAGTACGGAGGTTCGAATCCTTCCCTGCCCACATTTCAATCGGCAATTTTCAATGAGCGATTTGCAGTGTTACAATTGCATATTTCTATTGAGAATTGCTG
>JASLDA010000325.1 GCA_030151745.1 Chitinophagaceae bacterium
AATGTGCCGGTGAGTGGCTTCCGGTTGATAATGATCCGCAATGTCTGTACTTTCAGGGCAGATTGCAACCGCCGTTGCAGGCTCAGGCAAGCTGGTACAGTTCTATTCCATAAAGTGAGTGCAGTACATTCCGGCCCTGCTCCCAAGGGTCTTTCAGGCAGCGATCCACTAAAACCGTTCAGCCACCCGGCAGACTTTACATTCCAATCAAATGCTAGACCTCGTCATCCCTTCCCGCACTGCTTCGCTCGCCCCGGGCATGCAGGTAAAGCGCATTCTGCCATTCCGCCAGCGCCGTATGGTCGGTCCCTTCATTTTCATGGATCATGCCGGCCCTGTCGACATTTCCCCGGAAGCCGCGCACAGCATGGACGTACTGCCCCACCCGCACATAGGACTGAGCACGGTGAGCTACCTGTTCGGCGGACAGGTAACGCACCGCGACAGCCTCGGCGTCGAACAGGTCATCCGCCCCGGCGAAGTCAACTGGATGACGGCCGGCCGGGGCATCGCACACTCGGAGCGCTTCGAAGATCCCGCGGCGCTGATCGGAGGCCTGGAAATGCTGCAGACCTGGGTGGCGCTGCCGGAAAAGGAAGAGGAGGCCGCGCCTTCATTCCACAACTATGGCGTCGGCGAGCTGCCCGTATTCACCGAGACCGGCGTCTGGATGCGGCTTATAGCCGGCGATGCCTATGGGTTGAAGAACGGCGTCGCCACGGCCTCCCCACTGTTCTACCTTCATGTAATGCTGGAAGCCGGAGCGCATTTCAGCTTGCCCAGGGAACATTCCGAGCGTGGGCTGTATATCGCCAAGGGCAGGCTGGAGATCGGCGCGGAACGCTACGATGCGGGGCAGATGCTGGTATTCACCAAGGGAGTCGACCCGGTACTGAAAGCGCTGGAACCTACCACGCTCATGCTCCTCGGCGGGGAACCCCTGGGCGACCGCTACATCTGGTGGAACTTCGTGTCGAGCCGCAAGGAACGCATCGAACAGGCGAAGGAAGACTGGAAACAGGGCCGTTTTGTGCTGCCTCCCAATGATGATCACGAGTTCGTCCCCCTGCCCGAAGATAAAAGCATGCCCGCGGGAGGTCCGCCGCCGCAGGCCCTTTCATGAACCGGCCGAAGGACTAGCACACTGCATGACGCATATCGTCAATGCCGCGACGCCCCCCGCACATCGCCTGGTCATGCAACACTTCCTGTACACAAGGAAGCGACTAGATCATATTTTCTGAAAAGCCGGATAACCGAGCTCAGGTTTCGAATCCGCAGGAAAGACAGACATCCTGCAGCGCCAGGCTGGCTTTACGCAGGGGGCTTTCCCAATGCCCGGCCTGCAGCTCGTCATGCCCCTTGCCCACGCCGCATGGACAGCTGTTGAGTATCGCGTTTCATCAGTTTAGCCGAAATAACAACCGGGCCTTCGAGTAAAAAAAGCGGCCATAGGGGTACCAGCTTTGTTTTGCGTTCTGATCGAGGTGTCACCTCCAATAGAGGTGACACCTCGATCAGAACGCAACCACATACTATTCATTCTTAGTATTCCTACTATGATCAGGCTGCTGCAGAAAGACGAGCTCCCACTTTACAAGACTATCCGGCCGGAGCGCTTAAAGACTCATTCCGACAATTTCAGCACAGTATATGAAGAAGAGTCAAACGGGGATTCCCTGAAACTGTCTCATGCCTTTTCGGCCCCTGCCACGAGGGATTCCGTCTACGGCTCATTTGCCGGGAACAAGCTGATCGGTATGCGTGGATTCGTCCTGGAAACCCGGGTAAAGACCAGGCACGACAAAGAAATAACCCAAATGTTCGTCGCCCCGGCCTGTGCCGGGAAAGGGATCGGGGCGAAGCTGCCGGGCGCAAGGATCGACTGCGCGTCCGAAATCCCGAATCGCAGTTAAAGGCAATTTTCACCGGCACTTCACGTTTCCTTACCTCCATACGCACTTACAGTTTCATGCTCCATCCCCCCCGGCTGCTGCTGGCAGTCCTGACATTATTTACCCTGCCTGCCGCAGCCAGGCAAATCACCATCAGTGGCTACATCAAGGAACACGGTTCCAATGAACGACTAATCGGCGCCATCGCCGCTGCCCCGGCAATCGGCGCGGGTACGGCCACCAACAACTTCGGCTTCTATTCGCTTTCCATTCCCGAGGCCGATACCGTACAGCTCATCTTCAGCTACCTCGGACACAATGCCGTCAGCATGACCGTCCCGGCTCATGCCGATACCGCTATCAGCGTGAATCTGCAGGTCGCGACGGCCCTGAGCGACGTAACGGTCCGCGCGGCATCCAACACCATCCAGGACCGCACCCAGATGAGCTCCATCGATCTGCCGATTCAAACGATCAAGTCGCTGCCCGCCTTCCTGGGCGAGGTAGATGTGCTCAAAGCAATCCAGCTGCTGCCCGGCGTACAGTCCGGCAACGAAGGCGCGACGGGGCTGTATGTCCGCGGCGGCAGCCCGGACCAAAACCTGATCCTGCTCGACGGGGTGCCGGTCTACAATGCCAGTCACCTGTTCGGCTTCTTCTCCGTATTCAACGCCGACGCGATCAAGAGCGTAAACGTCGTCAAGGGCGGCTTCCCCGCACGATACGGCGGCCGCCTGAGCTCCGTGATCGACATCAATATGAAGGACGGCGACCAGAACGACTATCATGCAGAGGGCGGCATCGGCCTCATCGCATCGCGCCTGACGCTGGAAGGTCCTATCCAGAAAGGCAAATCGTCCTTCATGATCTCCGGCCGCCGCACGTATTTCGATGTGTTCACCCAGCCTTTCATGCCCAGCGATTTCAAAGCCGGCTACTATTTCTACGACCTGAACGCCAAGGTCAACTTCGACCTGGGCCCCAAAGATCATATCTACATCAGCGGCTACGGAGGAAATGACAAATTCTCGGTTCGGGAAAAATACGGCTCCGGCAGCTCGGAATCCAAATACACTTCGGCCCTGAACTGGGGCAATATCACCGCCGTCGGCCGCTGGAACCACCAGTTCTCCCCGCGCCTGTTCGGCAACCTGACCGCTTACTACAGCCAATACCGCTTCGGAGTCTCTTCCGAACAGGAAGATAACAACAACGGCCAGGCCGAGACTTACCTGCTGAAATACCGCTCCGGCATCAACGACAAGGCCCTGCGCTACGACCTGGAGTTCACGCCGTCTATCCGCCACGCCATCCGCACCGGTGTCAGCGCCGTCGCCCATACATATACGCCCAGCGCCACTCAGACCAAGACGACCGGCAGCAGCGGGTCTTCCGACACTACGCAGGGCGATCCCCAGATCAAGGGCACGGAGCTCGACGCCTATGTCGAGGACGAGATCCGGATCTCGGATCGCATGAAAGCCAATATAGGCCTGCACTGGACCGGTTTTTCTGTAGGTAGTTCGTTCTTCAACTACCTGCAGCCCCGGGTATCGCTGCGCTACAAGCTCAATGATCAGCTCAGCGCAAAGGCGTCCTATGTGCAGATGGCGCAGTTTATCCACCTGCTGACCAACTCGTCGATAGGCCTGCCTACGGACCTCTGGCTGCCGGCCACAGACCTCGTCAAGCCGCAGCGCAGCTGGCAGGCTGCGGCAGGGCTGGCGTACACGCTCCGCCCCGGCATCGAGCTCAGCGTAGAGGGCTATTACAAGCAGATGGACGGGGTCATCGAGTACAAGGAGGGTGCTTCGTTCCTGGGCAGCAGCACCGGCTGGGAGGACAAGGTGGTCGTCGGCACCGGCAACAGCTATGGGGCGGAGCTCTTCGTGCAAAAGACCAAGGGCCGCTTCACGGGCATGCTCGGCTATACCCTGAGCTGGACCAACCGCAAGTTCGCAGAGCTGAACAACGGCGATCCCTTCCCCTTCCGCTACGACCGCCGCCATGACGTAAAGATCGCCTGCGTGTACCGCGTGTCGCCCGGCATCGAGCTCAGCGCAGACTGGGTATACGGCACCGGCAATGCCATCACGATCCCTACAGGCAGCTTCACCGGCCCCAACGGCCAGGAAATGGAAATCTACGGCCCCAGGAATGGCTACCGCATGGCGCCCTACCACCGCGGGGATATCAGCGCCCGTTTCTTCAAGCAGATGAAGCGCCATGAACGCGCCTGGGTCATCGGCGCCTACAATGTCTACAACCGTCAGAACCCATTCTTCATCTATCGTGACGGCTCCCAGTTCAAGCAGGTCAGCCTTTTCCCCATCATCCCTTCCATCAGCTACCAGTTCAAGTTCTAAGTACATGAAGTCCCTTATCCCGGTCCTGTTTATTGCCCTGATGCTGGCCAGCGGCTGCGAAAAAAGCATCACGATAAACCTGCCCGAGCAGCCGCGCAAGCTCGTTCTGAACGCGGTCATGCTGCGCGGCGAGACAATTCATGCAAGCCTGACCCGGACGCTGAGCAATGCCGAGAGCGGCAAAGGCGTGAATGTATCGGTGGCGGGCGCTCAGGTCCTGCTCTACAGGGACGGACAACTGGCCGATACCCTGAAAATGACCAGCCCCGGCGAGTACCAGAGCCAGACGGCGGCGGTGCCCGGGCATCGCTACAAGCTTGTCGTAAGTCATCCTTCCTACGCGGCGATAGAGGCCGAAACCGATTCCCCCGAAGCCGTCCCGATCCTGGAATGGCAGCATACGCCCCTGGTGCGCAGCAATCCCGACAAAGGCGACCAGGACCTGCTGCGTATCCGCTTCCGCGATCCTGCCGCCAGCGGCGACTACTATATCATCCAGGTACTGGATGCCAACTCTTCGATAAGCGGGAACGGCCCGCCGCTGGATTTCTACTCCTGGGACTATTGCATCAGCCCTTCCGATCCAAGCCTCGAATCGCCTTACACCAGCGAGTTTCCGGGCGAGGATGCCTGCCTGCCCTCGCGCTCCATGTTCCTGCGCGACATCCTGTTCAATGGCCAGGAAAAAGATCTGCGGCTGTATGTACCCAGCAACATGCTCATCCCTTACTACATCATGCCGGGCAGCGATACTGCCTACGCCACCTTACGTCTGTATCATGTGACACCGGACTTCTACCGCTTCGTAAAAAGCTACCGCAGCGCCGACGACGTCAGCGGGAACCCTTTCGCCGAGCCGTTTAACGTCGCGTCGAATGTCCGGGGCGGCTACGGCGTCTTCGCGATCCTGAGCGAAGACAAGTTCGAGGTCCGCTGACCGGCGGAGGCTCAAGGTGTCACCTCCGGCGGAGGTGACACCTTGAGCCTAGTTGAGCTTGACGCTGATCCCGCTTTCCCCGCTTCCGGTCTTGCTGAGCCTGTATTTGAAGGAGAGCAGGAGGTATTGGCGGATGATATTCGAACGCTGCTCCATGAGCACATTCAGCTGGCTGATACGATATACCGCACTGTTCCGGTTGAGCAGGTCGAAGGCGTCAAGCGTGAGTACGCCGCGGTTGAACTTGAGGAAGTACCACGAAGCGCTGGCATTTATCAGCGGTACGGTGACGGCGGCATCGAAGCCGGAAGCGGTGTACCGGTCCAGGGTGCCGTGCACCGATATATTGAAGCGGGAATGCGGCTTCCATAGGATCTGCGCGTCCGCGTTATAGTGGTAATAGTCGGTGCGCCTGTCCGCATTGACCGAGGCGCGCGCCTGAGTGATATCGCCGCCGATACCGGCATCGATATCGAACTGCTTCAGATTCTTCGTCTGCAGCCGGAGCCGGCCGATATGCTTGAGCGTGCTGTTGATATTCTCCGCTTGGTTTACATAGCTCAGCCCCCGGTTATACTGTTCGTCCAGGCTGAGCGTCAGATCGAGCCCCAGCCTGCGCACCGGCGTTGAGAACTCGGCGCCGGCGCTGGCCAGGTAATTGTCGGCGACGTTGACATACTGCAGATCCTCGCTCAGGTCCTGCCGGATCTGCCGCGCCCAGCTGATCTTGTCCCTGGTATATACTCCGCGCCCATGCGCCATCAGCGCGGTGCCGGAAAACTGGTCGAAGCGCACCCAGTTCGCCATTATCGTATGCACGTATTCCGGCCGCAGCTCCTGATTCCCCCTGATGCGCTGCAGGGGATTGAGGTAGTTGGTCACGGGGAGCATCTGCAGGGCGGACGGCTGCTGCAGCTCGGTATTGTAGTTGACGCTCAGCTGCGTCGACTGGTTCCAGGAATGTTGGTAGAACAGGCTCGGCTTCAGGTACCGGTAGGCAGCAGACCGCTCCCCGGCTCCCTCGAGCCGGCCGCGCAGCTCGCCGGTCTCGGCTTCCAGACCGAGGCTGAACTGCGTGCTGCGAGTATTGTAGCGAAAGTCCAGGGCGGGCTGCACCGCGACCCAGCTGCGCCCGAAGCGGGCGCTCAGCGAATCGATCTCCTGCCCGCTTTCGCTGAGGCCCTGGCCGCGGCGGATGGCGTCTGCATCGTATTTTACGGAAAGCCCCGGCTCCAGGTACATCCCTGCCCCCAGCTTCCGTGTAAGGCCCGCACCGGCCGTCCAGTGCATCCGGGAGCTTTCGTTACGCTGGTATTGCCGGTCCGTAACGATGCTTGTATCCACCAGGAAGCTGGTGATATTATCCCAATTCGTAGAAGCCCCGACATGCTCGTTCTGGAAGCTCCCGCTGAGCTGCCATAGCGGCCAGGTCTTATTCCGCGTCTTATGTATGAAGCTCCCCTTGCCGCTGAGCTCGTAGCCCAGGGCCTTGTCCTGCACGAGGCTGCTGAGCCGGTTCCGGACCACGCCGTCGGAGGAAGCTACGGACATAAGGTCGCGGTTCGAGCGATTGTCGGTAAGCCTGGCGCTTCCCTGGGCACTGACCTGGTTCAATGAGTCGCCCATGGTTTTGAGGGACGCATAGACACGGTGCGCAAGGTCCCTGGAACGAGCGTTCGTTCGGTCGCTGGTGGCGTAGGTCCCCGCCGGACTGAAGTTCTGAATATCGCGTTCCTCTTCGAGTTGCTTGCCGGCGCCGTTGCCCAGGTAGCTCAGGTTCAGACGGTTTCCGCGCTTCGAATCCGCGCTGTAGTTGAGCCCTGCTGCGCCGGATGTTATGAGTCCTGCGACCGGCTGACCGAAATCGACAGGGAGATCGCTGGAAAACTGCATGCTGCCATTCCCGCTGGCCAGGCTTTGCAGTCCTCCCTGGAAGGAAAGATAGTCCTGGAAGCTGAACCCGAAGCGGTTGATATTATTCAGCATTCCCAAGGCCGCGAATTGCCGGCCGGGATCGAATTTGTACAAACGCGCGGCTCCCTGGTAGTGCGCGTCCGTGCCGCCGCCGGCTTCCACGTTTCCGAAATAGCCGTTGCGCCGGTCCTTCTTCATCTGCAGGTTTATCGTCTGGTCCCGCACCCCGTCGTCTATCCCCGTAAATTTCGCGGCATCGGAACGATTGCCGAAAACCTGTACCTTATCGATCGCATCCGCGGGAAGGTTCTTTGTAGCCATTTTGGGATCGTTGCCGAAGAACTCCTTTCCGTCCACGAGCACTCGCTGGACGTCCTTGCCCAAGGCCTTTACATTGCCGGCATTGTCCACCTGGACACCCGGGAGCTTCTTGAGCAGCTCTTCTACGACGGCATCCTCGCGAACTTTAAAGGAACCCGCGTTATACTCCACCGTATCCCCGCGCAGGAGCACCGGCACTTTCGCTCCCCGGACCTCGATCTCCCTGAGCAGATGGGAATCTTCGTGCAGGATCAGGAAGCCCAGGTCGTTGCCGGCCGCCGGAACGGTCAGGGGTTTGTAGAGCATGGCGTATCCGATCCCCGCTACCTGCAGCAGGTAGCTGCCGTTCTTCACCGCCCTGATCTCGAAGGCGCCGTTGGGATCGGAAACGCCGAACGCCTCCATGGTCGAATCGGCGGTATTCAGCAGGGATACGGCACCGTTTATGACCGGCCGGCCGGCAGTATCCGCCAGGCGGCCATGCAGGTTGAAAGACTGTGCTCCGGCCGCCTGCGGCATTGTGGCGGCGCAAAGCAGCGCAAGCGCGGCTGCTGCCCGGGTAATGATCTTCATGGCAAAGCTCAGTTGCTCCGGACTTTAATGATCACCTGCTCCCCGCCGGGGCCTCTGCTGGCGCCCATTTCGGCCATCTTGGCCTCGACGATGGACTTGAACTGCCCGTCGGTCACTTTCTTCCCCCCTTTCGGCGCCGTGATGACACCCTCCGGAACGATACCTGGCTCTATAGCCGTCGCCACGATACTGCTCCGGCTGCCCTCCTGGGTCGCGAGGATCAGTCCAGGCAAGCCTGAAAGTCCCCGGGGACCTGCACTTACGGGGATCGAGGTCGTGAACCAGGCCGTCACTGTATCGTGCTCGCGGTACAATACAGCCTCCTGGCAGGGATAGCTCAGGATGGTCTTCTGCCTGCCGGTCATCTTCCAGCTCTTCTTATCCACCGCACCCGTGACAAGGAACTTGCGGCCGAAGAGCTCCCGCTGCGCAACGCTCTGGCCCTCGCGGACATTGGTATAGAACTTCTCCTGC
>JASLDA010000334.1 GCA_030151745.1 Chitinophagaceae bacterium
CGGGTAGTGCCGCCGGACTTGATCGCGCCCGCGGCGCGGTCGCCGATCTTGAGGAAGGACATCAGGCCGGAGGAGGATCCGCCCCCGCTGAGGCGCTCGCCTTCCGCGCGGATGTTCGAATAGTTGGTGCCTACGCCGGAGCCGTACTTGAAGATCCGGGCTTCGCGGACCCAGAGGTCCATGATGCCGCCGTCGTTCACCAGGTCGTCGGCGACGGAGAGGATGAAGCAGGCATGGGGCTGGGGACGTTCGTAGGCGTTCTTGCTCTTCTCAAGATTGCCGGTTTCCGGGTCTACGTAATAATGCCCCTGGGGATCTCCGGTGATGCCGTAGGAATTGTGCAGGCCGGTGTTGAACCATTGCGGGGAGTTGGGTGCGCAGCTTTGGGCCAGGATGGAGAAGACCAGCTCCTCATAGAAAACCTGGGCGTCCTGCTCGGAAGCGAAATAGCCGTATTTATAGCCCCAGCTCCGCCAGCAGTCTGCCAGGCGGTGCGCCACTTGCTTGATGGAGGTCTCCCGGCCCATGCTGCCGTCGGCCTGCGGGACGCCGGCGCGGCGGAAGTATTTCTGAGCGAGGATATCCGTCGCGATCTGGGACCAGTGGGCCGGCACTTCCACATCCTTCAGCTCGGCCTTGATCTCGCCGTTGGGGTTGCGGATGATGGAGGTACGGAGCTCATACTGGAACGCGTCATAGGGGGACACGCCTTCCTGGGTGAAGTGGCGGGAGAATTTGAGGCCCGCTCCTGCAGCGGTTTTCTTGGTTGCACTGGCCATATCTGAAGAGGTTGAAGTTTGAGAATCGTCCGGAAAAAGCTCGGTTTGCATACGCGTCGACGGGTCGTTTTCCCGAAAGGGGACGTCGAAATTAGTTCAAACAGGAAGCCTTCGGCGGGAGAAGAAATGCACCTTTTGTGTGGATAACTTCCCTTGTGAATAACTCGGACACATAAACTTTACACACAATTCAAAAGCCCGCGTCATTATGCGGAAAAGCGGATAGAGAATGCTTCGACAGGATAGAAAGTCTCAGACGAGAGGCTGTGGATTTCGGGCAAAGAAGGTCTTATGCGCTTTTATTGGCATGGGGAGCTTTGCTTCGCCGCGCTCGCAATGCGCGTCCGCTATACCCTGGATCGGGCGGAGGCTTGAGCAGTTGAATGGCTGAATAATTAAATTAATTGTATCTATAATATAAAAGCTCGTAGGATTTTGCAGGCCTGCTTTTATTTCTCCGAGGCAACTCCCACTTTATTCTAAGATACGCCAATTCCGGCACTCCCGGACCAATGCATGTTCCCTATAGGTTGTTCCGGCATCAGCGCTGTAAGCGCAGCATCACTATGCCCCGTGCTGTTGCACGGGCATAGTGATGCAGAACCCTACCGGGCTTTGTATTAAAGAGCGGCATCGCCCTGGCGTTCCATCCACTCCCGCCGCAGCATGCCGAAATGCACGGAGTTGCGGAAGGCGCCGTCGTACAGGAAGTCCTCCGCGAAGCGGGCTTCGCGCCGGAAGCCGACCTGGTCCAGCAGCGCGCCGGAAGCCAGGTTTTCCTCGTCGATGATCGCCTCCACGCTGTGCAGGTTCATGGTGGCGAACCCGTATTCGAGCACGGCGCGCAGGGCCTCCCGCATCAGGCCGCGGCGGTGGTAGCGCCGGATCAGGGAGTAGCCGACCTCGGCGCGATGATGCTCCGGCTTGATGCCGACGTAGCCGATCATCCCGACGACCTTCCGCTCTTCCTTGAGCTCCATGGCCCAGTTGATGCGCTCGTTGCGCCCGAGAAAGTCGTCGATCATTTCCAGCAGGCCCTGGATATCGGCGTGAGATTGCGCCAGCGGCCGCGGGATATAGCGCATCACCTCCGGGTCGGAGCGCATTTCGAAGATGTCGGCGGTATCCGTCTCGAGGGGCCGGCGCAGCACCAGGCGGGGCGTGATGAGCACCGGGAAGGGGGTAAAAGAAACAGGGATCATGTGTGTTGAGTTTGTATCCAGCCGGCGCCGTAGGCTACCAGGGCAGCTTCCATGCGGCTGCGGGCCAGCTCCCGGAGCATGGGAACGTCCGCGGTCCCGAGTCCGTCGACGGGAATATCGTCCAGGAAAACGGCGCGGCTGCGGCCGGGGTTCAGGGTAAAGGGTTTATCGTAGGGCATGCGGGCGTAGCTGTCCAGGATCAGCACCGGGCGGATGGGAGTGCCGGTCTCGATGGCGATGCGGAACGCGCCGTCGTAGAACGGCGCCAGCGGCTTATGCGTCTCGTTGAAAGTGCCTTCCGGGAATACCAGCACAGATACTCCTTTACGCAGGATGGATTTCAGCCGCGTAATGCTCCGCCGGCGGCTTTGGGGGCTGCTGCGGTCGACGTTGACGACGGCTTTCCTGTAAATGAAGCCGAAAATGGGAATGCGGCCCGCTTCGGCCTTGCCCAGCGGCCGGATCGGCATGCGGAAGATCTTGGGCACCAGGGCGGCGTCCAGCCAGGAAATATGGTTTGCGATAAAGATGCGGGGCCCGGGCGAAATCCCCTCGCCGGCAAAGGTGTTCCGGTGGAGAATGCCCACCAGCGGAAACCAGATATCCGCCCAGAGCTTGCAGGCCCGGAAGATCAGGTTGCCGCCGCGCAGGGCGCCGGCCAGGGAGGCGAATACCGCGAACAGTGCGACGGGGATCATCAGCGCCAGGAACAGCAGGGCGGCGTAGGCGAAGTAGAGCAGCCGCGGCACGCGGGACAGGAGGCGCATCCGCCCAAGATAGCACTTTCAGCGCCTCGCACCATCGCTCCGGCCGAATAAAAAACGGCCGCCTCCGGAAGGAAGCGGCCGCTTAAAACCAGCTTGAAGAGTCTTACTTCACAACGCTGAGGCGTTGAGTCAGGCTACCTTCTTCAGTTTGGATGTTGATAGTGTAAACACCAGCTGCGAGAGCGGCAGTCGGGATGCTCAGGCGCTGCTGGCCTTGCTGCAGGGTACCGTTCGCGATAGTGGAAACGGTACGGCCCAGGCCGTCGACCACAGTTACGGTAACGGCATTTGCCTTAGCAAGTGTGAACTCCAGGGTGGTGAACTCCTTGGCCGGGTTCGGGAACAGCTTCACATCTTCAGAGGAGATGACGTTGTTCACGCTCAGGCTGTTGGTGATCTTGAAGTTGTCGACCCAGGTGTAGTTACCGTTGTTGGAAGTAGCTACGAGCTTCACCAGCATGCTGCTGGACTTGTACGGGGTAAGCAGGGCGGAAGCGTGGCTCCACTGGCTGGCAGCGTTCGGGATGAACTCGCCGTTTACAGGGCTGGCAGTAGAGAGCGTGCTGCCGGACTTGCTCCATACGGTAGCCCAGGTAGCGCCGCAATCCTTGGACACCATTACTTCGAGCTTATCGTTGGAGCTGACGATCTGAGCGTAAGCGTAATCGAAGTCGATAGCCGCGTTGGTCAGGCTGGCGGTGTTGAAGCTGCCGAGCATGAAGGTAACCGGGGTGGTGTAGTAGCCGTTCAGGATAACGGCAGCGCGGGAAGCCTTGCCGTCAGAGCCGGTCACTGTACTGCTGGTGCCCTTGTAAGCGAAGATCACGCTGGGGTCGGAAGCAGTAAGCTTGTACGGGAGGGTGCCGTCGGCAGTAGAGGTTTCGAAATTCTCGGACCAGGGAACCGCGTTGGCGGTGCTGGCGGAATAAACCTTGAACAGGGAGTCCTTGCTCTTGTCGTTAGCCGTGTAGGAATCGCCGCTGGTAGTCACTTCGAAGCGATAGGGGGCGAATTGTGTCGGGCTGAAGCTCGGAACGCTGATGGAGCCGATAGCATAGGGAGCCAGGGTGCCGGACCAGGAAGCAGTGGCAACCTGGGTGGAGCCGCTGAATACCTTTACGGATGCGCTGGTGACATTCTGCGTAGCGCTGTAGTTCTGGAACTTAACGGTCGGAGTGGCGCTGCAGGAATAGAAGTTTGAACCGGAATACGGAACAGCCTTCACATCTATTGTAGAGGATGGCGGATAGTTCGGGCAGCCGGCGTCGATGATATTCAGCCAGTAGCTTTCAGCGCCCATCGCGGATCCGTAGCCGGAAACCACGGCGTTGACGATACGGTCGCGGCAGATTACGGTAAATGTCGGGTAGCCGCCGCTGAGATAGTTGGAGTTCTGGGAAGCGTCGTCGATGATGGGGTAGTTGGTACCCGCTACCCAGTCGCCCTGGGAGAAAGTTGCCGTCGTGGAGCCGGAGGAAGTGCCGTGCAGCTGGGCGGTAGTGTTTGCAGACTCGCCTTCGATGAACAGCACCTTGACCTTACCGGGGGTGATGGTACCGTTCTTTCCGTAGTGTGTTACAAGGTTATCGAACACATGGCTGTTGTGCGCGCTCCAGCAGGGACCGCACCATGCGGCGGACACGTCGATGATCACGGCATAGCCGGAATCCAGGTAGCTGTAAAGGTTGTGCGGATTTCCGTCAATGTCCTTCAGGGTGAAGTTCGGTGCGATATCACCGACTTTAACGACTGCAGACGCGCTGCCTGCAAGGCCAAGAGCTAGAGCAAGAGTAGAGATTGCTTTTTTCATAGCATTGTTTTGATGAAAGTTCTTATCGTGGGATTGCCAAGTTATGTTTTTTTTAAACCGAACAACCTTTGTTTTAGGTAAAGAGCAGAAATTGCGGCGTACAGGGCGTGTCTTACGGTAAAAACTATTCATCCCCACCGGTCCCTGCCTTCTCCGAAACCTGCCCCGCTCCGGATTCGCTCCATCCGCCAACCGCTTCGGGAACTGAGCCGCCTGCCATGCAGCCCACCCCTTCCCGCTCCCTCGCTATGGGTCATGGTAAAGATGAACATAAACGAAGTGTTAACGGACAGTTTTTTAACGGTGTGGTTGAAAAATCCCACTCAATTACTACCCTTTGCGGATTTCAGCCGGTATGCGCTACCTTTGCGGCGCAATTGCGGCCGAGTGCCGCCTCGGGGTGCCCGCTGAGGGCTGAGATCATACCCGCTGAACCTGGACCGGGTCATGCCGGTTAGGGAAGTCTTCACTTAGCTCTGTGGCGCGCGCAGGGCCAGAGGTTGCAGCCTATCAGCAGGCGTATTTCCCAGCAATTACGGCCGATGCCCCGGGTAATCCCTTGCATCCGCCTCATGGCAAAAATCGTACGTACCATTCTGATCGCTGCACAGCTGCCGGTTTGCGCCGCAGCCCAGAGCAGCAGCCCCGACTCCTCCCGCATCAACGGCAGCAGCATTCCCCAGGCCCTGACTCCCGTGGAGGTGCGCTCCATCCGCGCCGGTAGCGACGCGCCCTTCGCCAAGACCGACATCAGCGGGAAAGCCCTGCAAAAAGACAATCTCGGGCAGGACCTCCCGATCCTCCTGCAATACACACCATCGGTGGTCGTAAATTCGGACGCCGGCAACGGCGTGGGCTATACCGGCATCCGGATCCGCGGCACGGATGCGACGCGCATCAATACCACGCTGAACGGCATCGCGATCAACGACGCCGAAAGCAGCGGGCCGTTCTTCATCAACCTGCCGGACCTGGCCTCCAGCACCAGCTCGATCCAGATCCAGCGCGGCGTAGGCACCTCTACCAACGGAGCCGGCGCGTTCGGCGGCACGATCAGCGTGGCCAACCTCGGGCTGGGCACCGTCCCCACCGCCTCGGCTGCCGTCTCCTACGGGTCGTTCAACACACAGAAATATACGGTCAGCGCCGAGACGGGCATGCTGGGCAAGCTGGCCTTCGGCCTGCGCCTGTCCCGCATCATGTCCGACGGCTTCGTGGACCGCAGCAGCTCCAACCTCAGCGCGCTGCAGTTCCAGGGACTGTATCAGGCCTCCGAGAACACCAGCATCAAGTTCCTGATCCTCCAGGGCTCGGAGCGCACGGACCAGGCTTGGAACGGCGTGCCGGAAGAAAAGCTCCGGGGCTCCGATTCCGCGCTGGCCGCGCACTACGCGAACAACGTCGGCAGCCTGTACTACGGGCCCGCGGATTCCGCAAACCTCTTCGGCGCCAACCGGCGCAAGTACAACTCGTTCCTGTACGATAACCAGACGGACAACTACCGCCAGAACTTCTACCAGCTCTTCGCCGATCACCGCTTCAGCCGGAAGCTCAGCGCTCACCTGGGCCTGTTCCTTACGCGCGGCATCGGATATTACGAAGAATACAAGCCGGACGAAAAATACAGCTCCTACGGCCTGGCGCCTTACATCCCCTCCCCGGGCGATACATTCAAGAGAACCTCGCTCATCCGCCAGCTCTGGCTGGACAATTACAATTACGGCTCGGTCTTCTCCCTGCTTTACGATCCCTCCCGGGATACGCGCCTGACCTTCGGCGGGGGCTGGAGCCAGTACGCCGGCCATCACTACGGCTTCGTCAAATGGAGCGAGGCGGGCGGCATCCCGGCCGACTTCCGCTGGTACAATCTCGACGCGCAGAAGAACGACTTCAACATCTATGCGAAGGGCGAACAGCACATCGGCCCGCGCCTCAGCCTCTACGGCGACCTGCAGCTGCGCACGATCGGGTACTTCATGAACGGGTTCCGTAAAAACCCCGAGCTCCGCCCCGCCGTTTCATATACCTTCTTCAATCCGAAGGCGGGCTTCAGCTACCGCGTTCCCGCCGAAGGCGCAAGCCAGCGCGTGTACGGATCGGTAGCCGTCGCCAACAAGGAGCCGAACCGCGACGATTTCGAAGCCGGGGCGGACAACCAGCCCCGGCCCGAGCGGCTTGTCGACGGCGAAGCCGGCTACGAGTTCGGGAACCGGCACTGGAGCTTCGGCGCGAACGCGTACTACATGCATTACAAGGACCAGCTCGTGCTCACCGGCAAGGTCAACGACGTGGGCGGCTATACGCGCGTGAACGTTCCCAACAGCTTCCGCGCCGGGCTGGAGCTGCAGGCAGGCTGGGCGCCCCGGCGCTGGATGAGCGTCAGCGCGAACGCGACCTATTCGCAGAACAAGATCCGCGACTTTGTCGAGTATGTCGACAACTATGACGACGGCTCCCAGACCGCCATCCAGCACGGCACCACCGATATCGCATTCGCCCCTTCCCTGATCGCCGCCGGCGGCATAACCGTCACTCCCTGGGCTGGCCGCTACACCGGCCCGACCGGCCTCGCATTCGAGCTGCTCGGGAAGTATGTAAGCAGGCAATACATGGACAATACCAGCAACGAAGCCCGCAGCATCGATCCCTACGGGACCTGCGATCTCCGCGTGCGGTACAGCCTTGCCGTAAAGCCCTTCAAGGAGCTCGGCCTCTCACTGCTCGTCAACAACCTGCTCAACCACGAGTACGAAAACAACGGCTATACCTACAGCTATATCTACGGCGGCGCCACGACGACGCAGAACTTCTACTTCCCCCAGGCCGGCATCAACTGGCTGCTGGGCGTGAATATGAA
>JASLDA010000341.1 GCA_030151745.1 Chitinophagaceae bacterium
GTGAGCTTGTCGAAGGGTGAGCTTGTCGAAGGGTGAGCTTGTCGAAGGGTGAGCTTGTCGAAGGACGACATGGAAGAAAAAGCAGTGCTCGGAGCCTTTTCCTGTCGTGGTTCGACTCCGGTTCGCCCGAGCCCGAACCTGCGCTCACCATGACATGAAAAGAAACTCGTTACAACAAAGAGGGGCTTAAGCGCTCAGGCTCCTTCCAGCAGCGCCTCCAGCTCGGCCAGCATCATGGCGGTGGCGCCCCAGATAAAGGTGCCGCCGGGCACCCTGTATGCAGGAACGTCGAGGACGAGCTCCGGCATGGAGCTGGGCCGGACCTGCGTCCGGATCTTATTGGCCGGATCCATAAGGTAGTCGAAGGGCAGCTCGATCAGTTCGGAAACCTCGTCGGCGCTGGGCCTGTACGCCGGCCGGGCGTCGCTCCAGGCAATGAAGGGATGCACCATGAAATAGGATACCGGTATATATAGCGGCGTCATTGCGCCGAGGACTTCTACCGCCCCGGGCTCAAGGCCTACTTCCTCCTGCGCTTCCCGCAAGGCAGTCTGCATGAAGCTTTCGTCCTGCGGCTCCCAGCGCCCGCCCGGGAAGGATATCTGCCCGCCGTGGGCCCGGCCGTCCTCGGTACGGCGCATAAACAACATATGCGGCACGCCGTCAATGGGATAGATCAGCTGCAGCACCGCGCTGTCGCGGACATTGCCGGGAAGCACCTGCGGCATGGGAACGACGCGGCCGGTCATGCGTTCCTGGGCTTTACGCCCGGGTAAGGGTTTGGAAAGGCCGCTGCGGATACGGGAAACAAGATCCTGCAACATTTCAAGTCCGAAGTTACGGCTCCGGCCAACGCTTGGCGCGGATAAGCCGTCCTGTATGGCAAGCCGGTGCACAGCCCCGTAACGGCATCGCATAAATGGCCTAAATTGCCCGACACACACCTCCATGACTCGCTTCGCTCTACTGCTCCTCCTGGCCTTCTCCGGCCTTTCCCTCCCCGCCTCCGCACAACGCACCGATACCCTCCGCCGGCATGACCCGGGCGGCTGGGATTTCGTGCAGATCCGCTCCGGCGACTATATCCTGGCGGAGGGCAAGACGCTCGACGGAAAGCGGGAAGGCGTATGGACCGAGTACTGGGAAAACAAGCTGCCGCATTTTGTGACCAGCTATTCGAAGGGCGAGCGCAACGGCATACACGTCGACATCCGCCGCACAGGGCAGGTAGAGCACGTGGAGAATTATTCGAACGGCAAGCTGGACGGCCCCTCTCGGCACTACAATCCGGGCGCGGGCATCGCGGAGGAAAGTTATTATTCCGACGGCGAGCGCAGCGGCAGCTTCACCAAATGGTATCCCAACGGGAAGGTGCAGGAGCAGGGCAACTACAACCACGATAAGCGCGACGGAAAGACGACCTACTACCTGGCCAACGGCACCAAGGTGGCCGAATATACCTACGATCTGGGCAAGCTGGAAGGCGATGTGGCCCTCTACAACGAAAACGGGAAGGTGAAGGAGTTCGGTCGCTACCAAAACGACGTGCAGACGGGGATCTGGAAGGAATACGACACCAACGGCACGCTTACGGCGGAAGGCGCCTATAAGAACGGCGAGAAGAACGGCCCCTGGAAGCAATATGACGCGGAGGGAAAGGTGGTAAAGACGATGAATTACAAGAACGGGAAGGCGAAGTAGAAAGGCAGCAAAAAATCGGGAAGCTCAATAACGAGAGCAGGGCCGCAGGCCGGAGGTTTTTGACTTTTGTCTTTTACCTTCTTTCCCCTATGCAGTACCTTTGCGCGCATTATGCCGAATCTTTCTGATATCAAGCTGCTTAATGAAAAGGAAACCCGGGCCGGATTCGGGGAGGGCATCCTCGAAGCGGGACGTCGCAATCCGAATGTGGTGGCGCTTACCGCCGACCTTGCCGGCTCGCTGAAGCTTAACGCCTTCATCAAGGAATTTCCCGAGCGCTTCGTGCAGTGCGGTATCGCCGAGGCCAATATGATCGGCGTTGCGGCCGGCCTGACGATCGGCGGAAAAATCCCCTACACGACGACCTTCGCCAACTTCTCGACTTCCCGCGTTTACGACCAGATCCGGCAAAGCGTAGCTTACAGCGACAAGAACGTGAAGATCTGCGCCAGCCACGCAGGACTTACACTGGGCGAGGACGGAGCCACCCACCAGGTACTGGAAGATATCGGCATGATGAAGATGCTGCCCGGCATGACGGTGATCGTACCCTGCGACTTCAACCAGACCAAGGCGGCGACCATCGCGATCGCAGAATACAAGGGGCCGGTCTACCTGCGCTTCGGCCGCCCGAAATGGGCCAACTTCACGGCCGAGGATCAGGATTTCCAGATCGGCAAGGCGCAGCTGCTGGCGGAAGGTACGGATGTCACCATCATCGCCTGCGGCCACCTGGTATGGCTGGCGGTCCAGGCTGCACAGGCCCTCGCGGAACGCGGCATTTCCGCCGAGATCATCAATATGCACACCATCAAGCCCCTGGATGAAGAAGCGATCGTCGCCTCGGTCTCCAAGACGGGCTGCGTCGTTACGGCAGAAGAGCACCAGCGGAACGGCGGACTGGGAGAAAGCGTAGCCGGTGTGCTGGCGCGCCGCCACCCGGCCCCGATCGAGATGGTGGCCGTCCAGGATACCTTCGGTGAGAGCGGCACGCCTATGCAGCTGCTGAAGAAATACGGCCTGACTGCCGAGAACATCATTGCCAAAGCAGAGGCCGTGATGAGCCGGAAGAAATAAGATTTAAATCATTGCGAAAACGCCGCGATTCTGAAGGATCGCGGCGTTTTCTTGTATGGCATTGCGCCGCTGCGCCCGCAATGCGCGATCGCAATATCTTATGCGTCCTTCGACAGCGCTGCCCAAAGCGCGTCCTTGAGCTCCACGATGCCCTGGTTGGAGACGGCCGAGATGAAATAGTGTGGGATGTCCGCCGGCAGCACGGCGCTGATCTCGGTCTTCAGCTCCTCGTCCAGCATATCGCTTTTGGAAACCGCGATGATCATATCCTTATGCAGGAGCTCGGGGTTGTATTCCTCGAGCTCGTTGACGAGGATATCGAACTCCTTAGCGTGGTCTTTGCTGTCTGCGGGGATCAGGAACAGCAGCACCGAGTTGCGCTCGATATGGCGCAGGAAGCGGTGCCCGAGTCCCCGGCCCTCGGCGGCACCCTCGATGATTCCGGGCAGATCCGCCATGGCGAAAGACTTGCTGTCGCGATACGGGACGATGCCGAGCTGGGGCGTGAGCGTCGTAAAGGCATAGTCGGCGATCTTGGGCCGTGCCGCGCTGACGGCGCTGAGCAGGGTGCTCTTGCCCGCGTTGGGGAAGCCTACCAGCCCGACGTCCGCCAGGATCTTCAGCTCCAGGTATTTCCAGGCTTCCTCACCCTCTTCCCCCGGCTGGGCATAGGTCGGGGCCTGGTTGGTGGCCGTCGCGAAATTTCCGTTCCCGAGCCCCCCGCGCCCGCCGCGCACCCAGATGATCTCCTGGCCGTCGTGCAGGACTTCGGCTTCGATCTCGTCGGATTCCTCGTCCTTGGCTACGGTGCCCAGGGGCACTTCGATGATGATATCCTTGCCGTCGCGACCGGTCATATTGTTCTTCATGCCGTTCTGCCCGTTCTCGGCCAGGATATTCTTATGATAGCGCAGGTGCAGCAGGGTCCAGAGCTGGGCATTGCCGCGCAGGATGATATGTCCGCCCCGGCCGCCGTCGCCGCCGTCGGGACCGGCCATGGCCTTGAACTTGGTGCGCGCCATATGGGACGCCCCGGCCCCGCCCTTGCCGCTGCGGCAGAAGACGCGGATATAGTCTACGAAATTAGCTTTCTCCACAGGCGCGAAGGTACGCCGGAGCGGCCGGGGCTTCGTACCTTTGCAGACTTATTTTGTTATGACCGTCGAACAGATCAAGGAAATGCGGGCCCGGGTAGCTCACCTGAAGCGCTTCGTGCGCGTGGACGAGCGCCTGGCCAAGACCGAGAACGACCGCCAGCTGAGCCTGTCGCCGGGCTTCTGGGACGATAACGCGCGGGCTACCGGTATCCTGAAGGAGATCAAGATCAATAAATACTGGACCGATCTCTACGAGAAAGTGGAGACGGCCGTGGAAGACTTTGCGGTGCTGTTCGAGTTCTGGAAGGAGGGCGAGGCTACGGAAGAGGAGGCGCGCGAATCCTATGAGAACGCGATCAAAGAGATCGAGGAGCTGGAGTTCAAGAGCACGCTGAACGAGCCGGAGGACGAGCTGCCTGCGGTGATCCAGATCAACAGCGGCGCGGGCGGCACCGAAAGCCAGGACTGGGCCGAGATCCTGCTGCGCATGTACCGGATGTACTGCGAAAAGCAGGGCTGGAAAGTGAGCGAGATCGATCTGCAATACGGGGACGGAGCCGGCATCAAGCAGGCGACGATCGAAGTGGACGGCGAGTTTGCCTACGGCCTGCTCAAGGCGGAAAGCGGGGTGCACCGCCTGGTGCGGATCTCTCCGTTCGACTCCAATGCCCGGCGTCATACCTCCTTTGCCTCGGTATTCATCTACCCGATCGTGGACGATTCCATCGACGTTCAGGTAAATCCTTCGGACCTGGAATGGGAATTCCGCCGTTCAGGAGGCTCGGGTGGCCAGAACGTGAACAAGGTGGAAACGGCGGTGCGCCTGAAGCACGTCCCTACCGGCATCATCGTCGATTGCCAGCAGGCGCGGACCCAGGGCGAAAACCGGGAAAAGGCTCTTGCAATGCTGAAGAGCCAGCTGTACGAACTGGAGCTGCGCAAGCGCGAAGAGGCCAAGAACGCCGCGAACGCGAACAAGAAGAAGATCGAATGGGGCAGCCAGATCCGGAGCTATGTGTTCCACCCCTACAAGATGATCAAGGATCACCGCACCGATTACGAAGTCGGCAACGTAGGGCCGGTAATGGACGGCGAGCTGGACGGCTTTATCAAGGCCTACCTGATGAGCGAGAAGGAAGCGGAGGCCTAGGAGAGATGAATGGCCGAATAGCCTGCTTGCAATACCAACTCATGTCGTACCAATGGCGGCGCTGAGCGCTGTAGGCGCGTCATAACTAAACCCAGTGCGAAGCACGGGTATACAGATGCGGGAAGCTCATTGGTGCGGGAAATAATTTCCCGCAAGAGAACCAGCATATACAAAGAATAGAAAGGAGAACATCCGGCAAATTCCATCTGCGGAATACAGGACGCACTATTGAAATCCGGAAACCTGGCATAAGAACAGGCGAACCGCCGATTCTGGCAGATAACGGACCTTTGCACCCGCTGGCGCAATGATTGTGTGCCGGTTGTCTGTACGTGTCCAACACCCCGCCTAAATTCTCCCTTGCTGTACTGCGCCGCCTGTTCAGCTATGCACGGCCCTATCGCGGCACCCTGATCTTCGCGGTCACCATGTCCATTGTGCTGGCCGGGCTCGCGCCGCTGCGGCCCTACCTGATCCAGGAGAGCGTGGATAAATACATCAACAGGCACTGGCTGCAGGGCCTGATCCGGATATCCGCGTTGCAGCTGGGCTTGCTGCTCCTGGAATCCGGCCTCCGGTTCTGGTTCCTGTACCGCACGGCCTGGCTGGGGCAGACCGTCGTAAACGACCTGCGCAAAAGCGTGTTCCAAAAGATCCTGTTCCAGGATGTCGCCTATTACGACAAGACAGCCATCGGCACGCTGACCACGCGCACCATCAACGACATCGAAACGATCAACGACGTATTCTCCGAAGGCATCATCTCCATCGTGGCGGACGTGCTGACCATCGTCGCCATCATGAGCGTGATGCTCTGGAGCGACTGGCGGCTGACGCTGATCTGCCTCATCCCCTTCCCGATCCTCATCATCGCCACGTACCTGTTCAAAGAAAGCGTGAACAAGTCTTTCCACCGCGTCCGCAACGCAGTGGCGGCCCTGAACGCCTTTGTGCAGGAACATCTCGTGGGCATGTACGTGGTGCAGGCATTCGCAGCCGAAAAGTGGGAGCTGGACCGTTTTACGGAGATCAACAAGGAGCACCGCGACGCGAATATCAAGGGCATCTTCGCCTATTCCGTATTCTTCCCGGTGGTGGAAATCATCCTTGCGCTGAGCACCGGCCTGCTCGTATGGTGGGGCGCACGCGAGATCCTGCACTATTCGGTGACGCCGGGGATCATCATCTCGTTCATCCTCTACCTGAACCTGCTCTTCCGCCCGCTGCGGATGATGGCCGATAAGTTCAATGTGCTGCAGATGGGCATGGTAGCCTCGGACCGCATCTTCGGCGTGCTGGACAGCGAAGAGCACCTGATCGACAACGGCGACTATGCCCCGGAAAAGCTGCGGGGAGAGGTCGCCTTCGAGGATGTGCATTTCTCGTACAAGCCCGGCGTGCCGGTGCTGCGCGGGGTTTCGTTCGATATCCCGGCCGGGCAGACCATGGCGATCGTGGGACATACCGGCGCGGGCAAGACCAGCATCATCTCCATCCTGAACCGGCTCTACGAGATCGAGGGCGGCCGCATCCTGGTAGACGGCCGGGACATCCGCGAATACGACGTAAAGGCCCTGCGCCGCGGGATCGGCATCGTCCTGCAGGACGTCTTCCTTTTCGCAGGATCCATCTATGAGAATGTCACCATGCGCGACGAGAGCATTCCGCTGGAACGCGTGGAAGAGGTCTGCAAGGCCCTGGGCCTCCACGAGTCGATCATGCGGCTGCCGGGCGGGTATCACTACAACGTGAAGGAGCGCGGCGGGACGCTCTCGCAGGGCCAGCGGCAGATCATCTCCTTCGCCCGCGCTCTGCTCTACGATCCGGCCATCCTAATCCTCGACGAGGCGACTTCATCCGTAGACAGCGAGAGCGAGATGCTGATCCAGCA
>JASLDA010000365.1 GCA_030151745.1 Chitinophagaceae bacterium
CTTCCTACGACTGGGGGCGCCCGGTAAGCACGGCGGCGACCAGCTCCAACTTCAACTTGCTGAACGATTTCAGGATCCAGTACCTGCTGAGCAAGGACGGCCGGCTTCGCCTGAACGGCTTCCGTACAAATGACTACGATGTGCTCCTGAACAACGGCACCAATATCTCCCGCGCCGGTATGGGTATCAGCTGGCGCAAGACTTTCGACTCGTTCTCCGAATTCCTGCACAGCTCACGCTACTACGCCCGGCAGCAGCGCCGCGTTCTGGAAGAGCAGCAGAAGGTGGATAGTAATACGCTTAAGAAGACTATTGGAGATAATTAGTCAATTAGTCAATTAGTCAATTAGTCAATTAGTCAATTAGTCAATTGGCTGATTGGTGAATTTGTGAATGGGTTGGGAAACTCGCTGGCAGTATCGCTACTTTCTTTTCCTCCTGGTTCGCTCTGTACTTCTGCGGGAATAAGTATGCCAGTGCTCCGCATTTCTGCGAGAAACCGTATGCCGGGACTGCAGCGCCGGCCTATTTAACCATTCGGCTGTTCAGCCCTGTATTACTGAGTGCCTTTGCACAAACGGGCTCCCGCACAGGCATACGCCCGGGCTTTTGCATTTCCATTCTGAATTTTGCATTAGCCAGCCCGCTCCGGGCCTTCGGCCTTTGCTATGGCTTCGGCAAAATACCCTTCCAGGCGCTTTGCCACCGCCTCCCACCCGAAACGCTCCTGCATGACGCGCAGCCCGGCAGCGCCCGTCCGCTCGCGCAGGGACCGGTCGTCAAGCAAGTCGCAGACGGCAGCTGCGAATCCCTGCGGGTCTCGGTGCATAAAGGCGCCCTCTCCCTGGGCAATGCCCAGTCCGGCGAAGCCTATATGCGAGCAGACCACCGGTATTCCCATCGCCATAGCTTCGAGCACCTTGTTCTGGGTGCCGGCGCCGAAGCGCAGGGGTGCGACGACGACGGAGGCTTCGTTGTATTTCGCGGCGAGATCTTCGATGAAGCCCGTCACCTCGACTCCAGGGCCGGCCAGCCTGCGCACGGATTCCACCGGGCGCTGCCCCGCGATGACGAACTTCAGGTCCGGGTGGCGCTGCCGGATCAGGGGCAGCACGTCCTCCACGAAATAGCTCACGGCGTCCACGTTCGGAGCATAGTCCATATTGCCGGTGAACAGCAGGGTCCGGCTATGCGCGTAATCGTGATCGCGGGGATAGAATGTCTCCAGGTCTACGCCGTTCGGGAGCAGGCGCAGATTTCCCGGGCGATGCGTTTCCTCCAGGTAGTCCAGATCCTCCTGCGAGCAGACCAGCGACAGCTCATATTCCTTCATCACAGGCTCATAGCGCAGGACCCTCGCGGCCTCCAGGCTCTCGAACCGCTTCCTGAAAAAGCCCCGGTCCAGGGATTGGCGGCGCTTCCAGTACAGCGAGAATGCATCCGGCAGGTCCAGGATACGCGGCAGGCTTCTGTCGGCGGCGAGATACGGCGCCATGCGCAGGTGCTGCACATGCACGGCATCGAACCGGTGCTTCCCCAGTATGTCCTTAAGCGCTGCGCGCATGCCGGCATCCTGGAAATACAGGACCTGGACCGGCCTGGCGTCCCAGGCCGCGCCCAGGCAGTGCAGGGCCGATTTCCAGGCCGGCAGCACGACCTGCGTTACCGAGCTGAAAACCGCTTCGAGCTTCGCCTTCGCCTCCAGATCCTCCCGGCTTTGCGCGAAGGTGAGCAGGTGCAGCTCGTGGCCGCGCTTCACCAATTGCCGCGCCAGGTGCCAGATCTTCAGCTTATCCCCGCGATACGGCGGGTACGGCGTGCGGTTGGCAAGGAAGAGGAGCTTCAATGTGGATGCGTTGAACGTTCATACGCTGATACGACGGGAGTCCCGAAGCGTCGGTATATTCCCGGAAACTTTGCCGGGGCCGCACTCCGCAGTCTGCGAGCGTATCAGGGTGTCAGCCTACTTCATGATCTCGTGGCCGAGCTTGTCGCGCTTGGTCTGGAGATAGAATTCGTTGTATTTGTTGGCGGGCACTTCGATGGGCACGGTATCCACGATCTCGATACCGTAGCCCAGCAGGCCGGCGCGCTTGCGCGGGTTGTTGCTCATGAGCTTCAGCTTGGTCGCGCCGAGATAGCGGAGGATCTGCGCGCCGACGCCGTAGTCGCGCTGGTCGTTCTTGAAGCCCAGGGCGAGATTCGCCTCAACCGTATCGTGACCTTCTTCCTGCAGCTTATAGGCCTTCAGCTTGTTCAGCAATCCGATTCCGCGGCCTTCCTGGTTCATATACAGGATGAGTCCCTTGCCTTCTGCCTCCACCATTTCCATAGCCTTGGTCAGCTGCTCGCCGCAATCGCAGCGCAGGCTGTGCAGGATATCCCCGGTGAAGCAGGAGCTGTGCACCCGCACCAGGATGGGCTCGTCCTTTTCCCACTTGCCCTTGATCAGGGCCAGGTGCTGCTCCCCGGTATTGGTCTGGCGGAACGCCACCAGCTCGAACATGCCGTGCTTGGTAGGCATCTGCACCCGTACTTCTTCTTCGATAAGGCTTTCCGTACGCAGGCGGTATTCGATAAGATCCTTGATGGAGATCACTTTGAAATCGAACTTTTCCGCGATTTGCAGCAATTGAGGGAGCCGGGCCATGGTGCCGTCCTCGTTCATGATCTCCACCAGCACGCCGCCATAGGGGGGATCGAAGCCGGCCAGACGGGTCAGGTCGATCGTCGCTTCCGTGTGGCCTGCCC
>JASLDA010000383.1 GCA_030151745.1 Chitinophagaceae bacterium
TATCGGCGTGTTCGTCGGCAGCCGCTCTCAGAAGGAGCTGGCCCCGGCCGTCGCCCAATGGGTGATCGAACGCTGCTGAGAAACCCGGATAGACGATCCGATAAGCCGCTTCCCGAAAAGAAGCGGCTTTTTCATGCCGGCCCCTGGGAGGAGATTTCAGGCTCCGGAAAAGATCATAAAAAAAGCCCCGCGGGTGCGGGGCTCTTAATAATCTCTGCGCCTGCCGGCGGACTATTTATTCCAGACGGAGGGATTGGTGCTGCCGGGCTCAAAGCCGTAGTTATCGACAGCGCCGCTGCCGCTCTGCACCTCGTACCGCAGCACGAGACGGCCGTTCTTGCCGTAGAACATGTCTTCGGTGATATAGCCGATACCCCGTACCGTCTGTCCGTTTACAGCCTGAGGATCGATATAGATAGTATCGCCCTTCACCCGTGCGTTGACGTTATCGGAGAAGTAGTTATTGAAGTTCCGGATGACAAGGTCCGTAATGCCGTTGCCGTACTCGACGGATACGGTATACTGCGCGGGCGCGGAGATGGACCCGTCCTCCTGGACATTCCAGATTCCCTTAAACCGCTCCCGGTTGACGGTTTCGCAGCGCGCTCCTTCATAGCCGGAAGGGCAGATGCAGGTCCCGTCCACGCAGGTACTGCCATTGGCACAAACCACCGGCTTGCACTTTTCCTCGGAGCAGCTGGTATACGTTACGGCGCTGAATGCGGCGGTGATCAGGGAAGCAGTCAGGAAAATGGAGCGTAATCTAGCGTTCATCGGCGCGGCAGTTTGGAATTTTTTTTGAGCCTTAAAGATAATAGTCTCCGGGTAAAAACAAAATGCGTCTGTCATTAAAAGACGCCGGCCGCGGCATATTCGTGGGGTTACCCGGAAAAATTACCGGTTTTCGATGGCCTGCTTGTATGCTTTAATGCCCCGGAAGATATCGAGCGCGATCTCCTGCTGCCCTTTTTCCGACGACATATAGGCCTCCTCATCCACATTTGTGATAAAGCCGCACTCCACCAGCACCCCGGGCATATATGATCCCGCAAGCACCTCAAGGCTCTGCTGCTTAACGCCGAGATCGCGGCGCCCCCGCACGCTGAACTGGTCCTGGATAGCCGTAGCAAGCTCGATGGACCGGCCCAGGAACGCCTGGGTGTATTGCGCGATGATGATCGAGGTCTGGGGATCGTTCTCATTCAGCAGGCCTGGCTCGTTCACGATCGCGTCCCCGTATTCGCCGACGGCCTTGCTCTTCTCGTTATTGCGGATGGACCCGAGCACAAGCGTCTCCACGCCCTGCACCTTGGTGGTATGGTGCTGAATGCTGCGGTACACCGGCACCTGCCGCGTATGCTTTCTCTTTCCTTTGCCGGTAGTAACGGTTCGCGTACCGGTCTGTACTTTTTCATACCAGTACGGCGTTGAATTTATATGCACCGAGATGAACAGGTCTGCGCCGGCCTTATTGGCGATCTCATGGCGTTCCGAGAGCTTCGGATAGGTATCGGTCGTGCGGGTATAGATCGGCTCGACATCGCGCAGGCTGTCGCTGATCAGCTTGCCAAGCTTGAGCACGATCGCCAGCGTCAGGTCTTTCTCGTTGGAATACTCGCCCCGCGCCCCGTTGTCGGAGCCGCCGTGCCCGGCGTCGAGGACGATTTTCGTGATCTTTTTACCAGCAGCAAAGCCGTTTTGAGCAGAACCGAACGCGAATAAAAACAGTAGGAAAAGAATTTTATACGGGCGCATGAAGCGGAGAAGTAATTTTGCAGCCGGAATGAAGCGCGGCAGCCGTAAAAGTATTTATTATTCGGGATGGCTCCGCCTCTGCCTGGCAATCGCAGCCGTTTATTTTATAGGGGCATTAACAGCCGGCGCTCCCGCAATGGCCCAGGTGCGTCCTGCGGATACCGCGCTGCTGCGGGCCGATACCGCCGGCAGGATCGCAGCCGATACGGCTGCGGCCGACAGCCTGGGAAAAACGGACTCGGTCAGCGCCGCTTCGCTGGAACAGCGGCTCGGCATCCGGATCTCGAAGGACGCGCTGCCTTCCGTCGTGACGGCGACGGCCACCGATTCCGCGGTCTTGGACCTGGAGTCCAACCTGTTTTTCCTCTACGGGGACGCTAATGTCAAATACGAGGACCTGAACCTGAAGGCCCCGCAGGTCCGGTACAATCAATCGGACAACACGATTTCCGCGGAGCCGTTCACGACGCCCGAGGGCAGCACCGATTCCACGGCAAGGCCTTCCTTTACCCAGGGCTCGGAGACCTTTACCTACGATTACCTGAAGTATAATTTCAAGAGCAAGCGGGCCATCGTGCGCAACGCGCGGACGCAGTACGGCGAAGGCTTCGTGCACAGCCAGCAGATCAAGCGCAATGCGGACAACAGCATTTTCGGCGCCAGAAGCCTGTACACCACCTGCAACCTGGATACGCCGCATTTCGGTATCCGCGCCAGCCGGATCAAGGTCATCCCCGGGCATATCATCGTGGCCGGCTCCGCCAACCTGATGATCGAGGATGTCCCCACCCCGCTCTTCCTGCCCTTCGGCGTATTCCCGATCACCGAAACGCAGCGTTCCGGATTCCGCATCCCGTCCTATACGCTGGAGCAAAGCCGCGGCCTCGCCCTGACCAACGGCGGCTATTACTTCAGCATTTCCGACTACGTGGACCTGCTGCTGCTCGGAAGCGTGTACAGCAAGGGCAGCTATAACGTCAGCGCGCTGAGCTCGTATGCGAAGCGCTACCAGTACAACGGCGGCTTCAGCTTCAATTACGCCTACAACAAGATCGGCGAGGTCTATGAGCCCGGGGCATCCATCCAGAAGCAATTCGCCATCCAGTGGCGGCACGCAACCGATGCCAAGTCGCGCCCCGGACAGACATTCAGCGCGAACGTCAATATCCAGAAGGGGAACTACTACCAGGACAACAGCTATAACATCAACCAGATCATCCAGAACCAGTTTTTAAGTACGATCTCGTACCAGAAGAACTGGATCGGCAAGCCTTTTTCGCTCACCGCCGGCGCGCAGTTCGACCAGAATACCAACTCGCACCTGGCCAACCTGAAGCTGCCGCAGCTCAATTTCTACGTTTCGCAGCTGACGCCGTTCGCCAATAAGAACCGCGTCGGCGCTGCCCGCTGGTATGAGAAGCTGACCATCAGCTACACTGCCAATGCCCTGGCGCAGACCTCCTTCCGGTACGATTCCGGGTTCAACGTCTCGAGGCTGGGACTGAACGACTTCTCCATGGGCATTCACCATGCGATCCCGCTCAGCGCTGCGTATACGGTCGCCAAATACCTGAACCTGAGCTTCGGCGTCAACTACAACGAATACTGGCTGACGGAGCAGTACTACCGTTTTTACAACCCGCTTATCGGGGCGATCGACACCGTTCAGAACCGCGGCTTCTACACCGCCCGGGACATGAGCGCAACGATGCAGCTTTCGACGCGGATCTACGGCATCAAGCGCTGGAAAACCGGCAGGCTCGCGGGCATCCGGCACGTGCTGACCCCGAACGTCGGCCTGAACTACATACCGGATTTCGCCGCCCAGCCTTTCAATTACTATTACCAGGCCTACCTGTCGCCGACGGGCGAGATCGCCTATTATTCACCCTATGTGCATTCCCCCGTGGGAACGCCCGGCCTCAACCAGTACGGCACCTTCGCCAGCACGGTGAATTTCGGGCTCAACAACAATCTCCAGATCAAGACCCGCAGCGGCAGCGATACCGGGGCCACGACGAAGAACATCACCCTGATCGACGGGTTCAGCATCAACTCCAATTACAACTTCGCCGCAGATTCATTCAACTGGAGCGATGTGATCATGGCATTCCGGACGAATATCCTGGACAAGGTATCGGTAAATGCCAGCGCCAACTTCACGCCGTACATATACGACGGCAAGATCGGCAGGACGGTCAACCAGCTGGCCTGGAACAACGGCGGCTTCCTGTCTTTCAAGCAGGCCAACTTCTCGCTCAGCTCCTCCTTCCGCAGCAAGCAGCATAGCGGGAATAAGACGCAGACCCAGCGCAGCGACGAGCTGTCGCGGCTTATGGGCAACGGCGGATACTACGACTATATCGACTTCAACATTCCCTGGAGCCTCAACGTCGCCTACAACCTGAGCCTGTCGCGGCTGCACCGGCTGGATTCGCTCGGCGGCGATACGCTGCAGTACAACCAGACGGCCATGTTCAGCGGCGACTTCAACCTGACGCCGCGCTGGAAGGTGACCTTCAGCTCCGGCTTCGATTTTACGAACAAC
>JASLDA010000181.1 GCA_030151745.1 Chitinophagaceae bacterium
ATCAAGCGGACATCGTGGGGGAACATCATGGGTCACGCATAGAGTTTTGCCAGGCGGTACAGGAAGAACTCTATTTCCCGCACACCCCGGAAGATGCTTCTGAAGGCCTTGACCTTCGCGTTGAACGACTCGGCAGCTGCATTCGTGCTCCGGTTGGTAAAGAAGTTCAGAATCTCCAGGTAGTGATTGTGGACCGACCGACTCACGGTACGGAAGCTGCTTAACCCACTGGCTTCAACCGCATTGAACCACAGCGCCAGCTTCTTAAACGCTACCCTCTTGTCCTTACCGCTGTTATAGATGTCGCCAAGTCCACGTGCCAGATCATAGGCGTTCTCCAGGTCCGGATACAGCTCGAAGAGCAGCTCTGCCCGCTGTTGCTGACTCGGTGTCCACTTGGCTTTCTGCTTGAAGAGCAAGTGCCTGCTGCGGGCCAGGAGTTGCTTCAGGCTGTCTCCGTTGCGCAGCAAGGTAGGCTCGTAGGGATACTTGTTGGCCTTGCACATCTCCATGGCCATGCTTTCCGCTTCCAACGCCTCCCACCGGTAATGGATCCGCAGCTCCTGCACCGCATCAAAAGCCAGCTGCTGCACATGAAAGCGATCGATGACCAGCGATGCTTTGGGGAACATGCGGGTCGCGACGCTCTTCATGGCTCCGGCCATGTCCAGGGTCACTTCCTCAACGCCCCGCCGGACAGGCTCCGGTATCTTCTCCAGCACCGCCGTGATCTGATCGACGCTGGTACCGCGAATCATGGCCACCAGTGCACCTTTGCCGCCTTTAGCCGCCTTGTTCGTCAGAATGGTGAAGAGCTCACCATTGGACAGACTCGTCTCATCGATGCGCAGCTGCTTGCCGCAATTGTCCGCATAGAGAACCCACGCTGAGGCATGTTCCCGCTGGTCCCAACTGCGGTAATCGCTGATGTGATCCTTGTATTGCTGCTGCAGCTGCTTGCCATCGACGCAGAAGAACTTGCCGAGCGTGAAGGCGCTGACGGCGGTATTATCCAAATACGCCTTTTAAAAAAGCGGCAAATTCTGCCGTCATGCGGGTGCCTGATTGCACCAGCTTCCAGTCCCGGGAAACGACCTGGCCGGTTTCCTGGATCTGCCAGCGGCGGCGCTTGATATGCAGGAAACACTTCTTACCCCCGCAACGGAAAGTCCTGCACCTCAATGGTTGGCAGCAGGCCTTTGGCATGCAGGAGCTGTCCGTTGTATTCATCGGGTGGTGTGTTTCGCTCTTCGAGCTCGATATGGACAGGACCGGCTGCTTCTTTTGAAACGGAGGTAATGTCAAAGTAATTCAGCAAGCCTTCCGGCAGCAGCAGTTCGATCAGTTGTTGGTATGGTTCGCTCACAGGTCCTAATATCACCTGCAAAACACGTCCAGAATTACCAATCCCTCAAGTTTTCGACTTGATCCCAACTTTTCAGCATGATCCAATGTTTGAACTATGTTTAAACCAGCCAAAAAAATAAGGGTTCCAGTTTTAGCTGAAACCCTTACCGGGAGCGAAGTGGAGGATAGCGGATTCGAACCGCTGACCTCTTGCATGCCATGCAAGCGCTCTACCAACTGAGCTAATCCCCCGAACGGGACGCAAATATAGGCGAGTTTTCCGTTCCCGCAAATTCTATCCGTAACTTTAGTACATGGAGCCGAATGAAACGCCGCAGAAACCGGAATCCGAAAAAACGCCGCCCCCCAAAGGCAGCATCGGACGCCAGCTCAAGCAATACCTGTTCCTAAAAAAACGCGACCCGAACGAGCCGCGAAATGTCAACATCTTCCTGATGCACGGCATGAACCGGATCTCCATCCTCATCTTCCTCATCGCCATCATCATCCTGATCATACGCGCCATCATAAGACACTGAATGCAATCTAAGATTGCAGACGGAAGATTGAAGATATCAAACCGTACAACACCCCTCCGCTTATACTGCAGACAGTTCCCTGCACAATTGGCAAATGGCCCAATCGGAGATCTCACGCCGCACAGCCGCTGCTAATACTGCAGATAGTTTCCCAACACAATTGGCTAATTGACGAATTGCCAAATTGACCAATTCCTAATCCCCGTCCATATGCTCCCAAAGCAGGGGCGTCAGTCCGTGCCGCGCAGGACCGGTGATCATCTCGCCCTGGGGCGTATACCGCGCTCCGTGACAGGGACAGTCCCAGCTCCGCTCCGCGCTGTTCCAGCCTACGATGCACTTCGCATGCGGGCACACGGGATCGACGGCGAAGACTTTCCCCTTCTCGTCCTTATATAGCGCGACTTTCTTGCCCTCCCAATCGGCCAGCGTGGCCTGGCCGGGCGCAAGCTCCGACAGGGTGCTGATCTTCTCGTACGAAAAGCGCTTGCCGATAAATTGGCTCACGACATCGAGGTTCTCTTTCACGAACTCCGCGAATCCCGCGATAGGCTTGATCCTTCCCGGCCTGAGCAGGTACGCGTAGGGGTTCGGCCGACCCAAAATCAGGTCGCTGATCACCTGTCCTGCCAGGGTACCGTGGATCATGCCGTTCCCGTCATAACCGGTGCCGGTATATACTTCCTCCTCCGCACCCGGCAGCTGACCGATATAGGGAAGCCCATCCGCAGAGGTGTAGTACTGCGATGACCAGCGATAGGCTACCGCTTCGACATCATAAAGGCCGCGAACGTAAGCTTCCAGCTGGTCAAAGCAACGATCGGTGTTGTCGTTGTGCCCGGTCTTGTGATCGAAGCCGCCCACGATCAGATACCGCCTGCCGTCCACTTCCTGGCTGCGGAAATAATGGTAAGGGTCTTTCATATCGTATGCCAACCCCTCGGGATAGCCGTCCCCTGTCAAGGTGAAGGCCATCGCGTAGCTGCGGTAGGGCGCGCAGCGGAAATGCAGGATATTGATGCCCTGGGGCAAATGCGTCGCATATACCAGCGCCTTCGCCTTGATCGTGCCCAGCGAGCATTCCACGGAGAAAACGTCGCTCTCCTTTTCCACTTTGCTGACCGCCGCATTGTACAGCAAAACGCCTCCCGCATCCTCGTAAGCACGCGCCAGTCCATCCAGGTAGCGCGTTGCATGAAACTGGGCCTGGTCCTCGTAGCGCGCAGCTTTTACGAAGGGCAGGGGCACCGGGACGGTATCGCTGTAGTTGACTGTGGCACCGGCGCGCTCAGAGGCTTCGACAAGCTTTTGAAGCCGGTCGGCCTCCTTCTGATCCTGCGCCAGCAGGTAACCGGGCTGGTAGGAAAAGCCGCAGTCGATACCGAAGCGCTCGACGTAATCGGCAATCTGGATGATCGCGCCGCGGGCGGCTTCGTGGAGGAGCCGGGCCCCCTCTTCCCCAAAGTCACTCTCCACCTGGTCGTACATGGCATCAAGCAGGGTATTCAGGTGCGCGGTCGTGCCGCCGGTAGTCCCGAAACCCAGGCTATGCGCTTCCGCAATGAGGCATTGCTTGCCGCCCTGCTGCAGCTTGAGCCCGGTCGTCAGCCCGGTGATGCCGGCGCCGACGATGAGCACATCATAGACTTTTTCCCGTTCCCAGCCATTGACCGGGCTGTAATCGTTTACCGTGTCCTGCCAAAGGCTGGTCGTAGCTCCGTCGCGTTTCATGATCCGGGCGATTTAATGCCCGTAAATCCAGATAAAAATCCCGCCATGCCAGGCGATGATGTAGGTCATAAGACGGGATCGAATCCGGATTGCGCTGCAGACGCCTGAAGACTTGCGTGCATGAAAATGATCCTGAGCGGGGCGCGTCCCGGCGCAGCTCGCTGCCGGTGCAGGTCGGATTCCGATGCACCGGGTCGGGCCTTCCGCTGCTATCTTTTCTGCGCTGCCCCGCTACGCGAAGCCCGCGAAAAAACGCCTCCTCCCATGACTCCGGCAGCAGCGCCGAAAAAGATATCCGCTGCAGTCCCTCGCGCGTTGGGATACTCTTCGTTGCAAGATTCGCACGATAAGTAATGGGTAACAGGTCATGAACCGGAAGCTAGGCCGCCGGCGCCTGAAGGCCCCCAGAAAAGAGCTTGCAGTCCCGCAACCCAAGTGCTCCAAACCCAACATCGATAGCCGCGCTGGTTCCATTGCAAAATTGCTTATTGCAAACGACCAACTCTATATAAGCTAAGGATGCGGCTCCCGCCCCAATTGCAAATTGCCGATTGCCGATTCTATATAAGCATTAGTACCTAATGCCGCTCCTTATGCGTCTTGCTGCGCTGGAGCGGATTCGCGGTGGCCGCATCATAGTCACGGCGGTTGCGGAGCAGGTCGATGGCGGCGAAAACAGCCTCGCGGAACGACGACGGATCGGCGATATCCTTACCTGCGATATCGAAGGCGGTGCCATGGTCCGGCGAAGTGCGGATCACCGGCAGCCCCGCGGTGAAGTTGATGCCCTCGCCCGCGGCCAGGGTCTTGAACGGTACCAGCCCCTGATCGTGGTACATCGCCAGCACGGCGTCGAACTGCTCGTAGCTGCGGCGGGCAAAGAAGGCATCGGCGCTGTAGGGGCCGAAAACCAGCTGGCCCTGCCCCTGCAGATGCTCCAGCAGCGGCTTGATCAGGTCCAGCTCCTGCCGGCCGATATGGCCCTCGTCTCCGGCGTGCGGGTTCAGGCCCAGCACCGCGATGCGGGGCTTCTCGATGGCAAAGTCCCGGCTCAAGGTCTCGCGCAGGGCCTGGATCTTGGAGTGCAGGGCCTCCTTCGTGATCGCGCCTGCCACTTTCTCGACCGGGATATGCTCCGTCACCAGGGCTACGCGCAGGGCGCCGCTGTAAAGCAGCATCAGGGCCTCTTTCGCAGCGAAGGTCGCTTTCAGGAAGGGCGTATGCCCGGTGAAGGGAAAATCCGGAAGATGGGTATTGCCCTTGTGAATGGGCGCGGTGACGAGGGCGTCGATCTGCCCGTCCTTCAGGCATTGCGCCGCCACCATCAGGGAGCGCACGGCATACTTTCCGCCGGTATCGGTAAGGCTCCCGGGCTGCAGGGGCACCTCTTCCTCCCAGCAGCTGAACACATTCACCGCGCGCATGTCGAGCTGCTCGAAATCCTTAACGGTGGTGAAGTTCATCGGCGCATCCTGCAAGGTCTTGCGGACGGCATTGACCAGCTTCGCAGAGGCAAAAATGACAGGGGTGCACATCTCCTGCATCCGAGGATCCGAAAAGGTCTTGATAATGATCTCTGGTCCTACCCCATTCAGGTCGCCAACCGAAATACCGATCACAGGCTTTTGCTCCATGGAGCGAAGTTAATCAGTTAGCTAGTTGGCTGATTGGCTTATGCTATTAGTTTGCAGTGGATCGGAACTGTACTTAGCTTATACAGAATTGGCAATCGGCAATAGGCAATTTGCAATTGGGGGCGGGAGCCTTAGGCTTATACAACGAGCGATGCTGTACACGCGAAAGGAAAATCCGCAAGCACCGGATGTTTCCCAACACAATTGACTAATTGACTAATTGCCTAATTGCCTAATTGACTAATTTCTAAAAGCTAAAGGCATTCACCAATTCGCTAATTCACAAATCCACAAATACTCAACAAGCATATAGAGACAAAGAAGGCCCAGGCCCACTATCCCAGCCCCGTTCCATTAAAGCTCTCCCGCTGCTCGTTGTCGATCTCCAGCGCGGCAACCTGCTGCAGGACGGCCGTCAGCTCATCGTAATTCTGCCGCTCGATGGCGTGCTCGCCCTGCTCCAGCAGCTGCTGCGCCTTACCGGGATCGCGGTAGGCCGATTCCTGCAGGCCGTTGTAGTACATGAACGAGGAGATCAGCGCAACGGGATCGCGGCGGCGCAGCTCCCAGCTCAGGCGGCGGAATTCGCGCACCTTCGACTTCAGAGTGTACACGCTTTGCCCGGCAAGGTATTCCTGCTCCCCGGCAATGATGCGGCGGAACCGCTCCAGTCTCGCGGGATCGCCATCGGCGCTGATAATTTCGAAACAGTAGTCGCGCTCGTTCAGGTATTCGTCGACCGCGGCGGCCAGCCCGGCTTCGCGGGTCAGGGTGTCCAGCTCCCGGGCAGCCACGCGCTTACGCTCGTCCAGGGCATATTTCTCGTCGCCGGCATCCTCGCGGCCGAGCCGCGCGGCGCGCACCTGCAGCTGCTGCAGCCGCTCCTGGATCTCCTGCAGCTGCGCCGCCAGCTCGAAATGCTCCTCGCGGCCGGCCTTCTCCAAAGACTTGCCGCAGTCCCAGAGCAGGTCTTTCAGCTCGCCGCGCAGCCTGTCGACCGAGATCTGTCTGAGGCTGGGCGTAAATACGTTCCCGAAGCGCTGCTCATTCATCAGCAGGGTCGCTTCGATGCGCAGATCGCGGCTTTCGTTGATCTCCATCACGATCTCCACGTCGCTGCCCTTCACGATATCCGTATCCAGCGCGCAGGCCTTTATCTCGATCGCCCCGATACAGAGATTCGAGGCCGGCAGCGCGTAGCGGTTGCCTTCGAGCACGTTGATCACCAGCGTATCTTCCGTGCCCCGGCGCAGCATCCGCGTCACTTCGCGGACCAGCGTCTTCTTCAGGGGCAGCACATTATTCTTCTCGAACACGACTTCCAGCCGCGTGGTCTTGTTTACGGGATCATCCACTTCCAGGCAGATATCCGCCGGCAGGGGCTGGCCTTCGATGGAGAAATGCCCCTGCACGATCTCGATGGCCGGCACTTGCGCCGGTACGGGCAGGCCTTTTGCATCGACGACGCTGAAACGAAAGCTGTTCGCGCTTTGAGGCAGCAGGGGCAGCATCTCGGAAATCCTTGTCCCGAGCGGCTTCAGGCCGGAATCGAAGCCTCCGTCCGTGCGTTGGATGCGGTATTGTAAACCGGAGGGGAGATCGCCTTGCACCTGCGCGGTAAAATACTCCTCCGGCTCCCGCGAAGTCTTCGCATACGCGGTGCGTATCTGAAGCGAGGATGCAGCAGTACCAGGCTCCGTCGCTGTGGCGGCCTGCTGCCGCTTGCGGGTCGCGGCGAAATAGGCCGCACCTACGGCAACGGCGGTCGTGGGGTCGACGCCGGCGTTCACCCGGATGCCGAGCCGCTCCCCGAGCAGGCTCCGGACCAGCGGGATATAGGTGCTGCCCCCGATCAGGATCACCTCCCGGGGCTCCAGGCCGGGGTGCTTGGCCAGCAGCTTTTCCACCAGGCGCAGGCTATGTTCCACCTGCGGCCGGATGCAATCCTCGAGCTGCTCCCGGCTCAGGGGCACGGCGATATCCTGCATGCCCCCATCGACATCTTCGATCTCAAACTCGATCTCGGTCTGCGGCTGCGAGGAAAGCATGATCTTGGCTTCCTCCGCCTTGTGCAGCAGCGTGTAATAGAGCCGCCCGTAAGGACCCGAGGGATTGCGCAGCTCCGTCGCGATATCCGGGAAGCCGCCATGCTGCGCCAGGTAGGGCACCACCACCTTCTCGATCAGCGCGCTGTCGAAGTCCAGGCCGCCGAGGAAGTTGTCGCCCTCGTGATCGGTGACGCGCATCTCGTCGCCTTCGAAGCGGACCAGCGCCACGTCGAAGGTGCCGCCGCCAAGGTCGTAGACGAGCCACTGCCCTTCCAGCGGCTGGCCCGCGGACTCGCGCTTATTGGCGAAGGCCAGGCTCGCGGCTACCGGCTCCTGCAGCAGGATCACCTCCTTGAAGCCCGCTTCATAGCCGGCTTCCTTCGTGGCATTGCTCTGGATGGTATCGAAGGATGCAGGAATCGTGATGACCGCAGCATCCACCGTTTCGCCGGTGTAGACGAAGTTGCGCAGCTCCTGCAGGATGAGCGCGGAAAGCTCCACGGGCGAGCGGAAGTCCATGATCTCCGGCACGAAAAAACGCTCCGCCGTGCCCATCTTGCGCTTGAAGCCCGTAAACACATTCGCGGGATCGCGCTCCACGTATTCCTTCGCCTTGTCGCCGATCAGGATGCGCCCTTTACGGTAAGCCACCGCGGAAGGCAGGGTTTCTTTCAGACCGATGGGATTCTTGAAAACTTCCGGTTCGGTACCGCCGCCCCGGGCAATCAGCGAGTTGGTCGTGCCCAGGTCGATGCCGAAATTTATAGTCGCGCTCATGAGGAGGCTTAAAGGTACGTAGCCCCGGACCTGCCAAGCCCCGCAGGACCTGCGGGCCAAAGCTTTAACGCCAATTTTAATAGCGTCCCGGTACTGCCCTACGACATATCAGCCGCTACCTGTTGCCGGCGATCACCACCGCCTTCTGCACCAGGCTGCGGCTGCCGCCGATGCTCTCATAAACGGCGGGCTTCAGCACATCCGTAATGAACAGCGGCTTCGAGACATCCCCTGCAATGCTGCATTCGCAATCGGTGCGGCTTTCCTTATAAGCCTCGCCCTGCGGATTGACGATGGTGAATCCCATTTCCTCCAATACGCCCCGCATCCGCTCCAGGTTCTTTTGAAGGGAAGCCGTTCCATCCACGCGCACCGCTTTCTTTTCGGCTTCGAACAGCTGATTGATCAGGCGCAGGAGCTGGGGAATTTTAGGCATGGATCGATCAATTGGTGAATTGGTGAATTGGTGAATTGGTGAATTGATGGACCACCATTGAGCGACAATCTCGTGGCGCATAGCCTCGGTGGGCAGCACCACCTCCCCCACTAGCAGATCCTTTGTCGCTAGCTGACAGACAAAGTATATCAAAGACATATCCACAAACACACACACACACACACACACACACACACACACACACAC
>JASLDA010000460.1 GCA_030151745.1 Chitinophagaceae bacterium
ACCTACTTTACCGTTATGAACACCCCAGCATATTTCGAGATCCAGTCTTCCGATCCCGCCCGGGAAGCCGCGTTTTACCATGCCGTTTTCGGCTGGAGCCTTACCCGCGTAGAGGGATTGCCGGTCGAATATTTCCGGATCGAAACGCCGGGCATGCATGGCGGGCTGCTACAGCGTCCGGCTGCGGTGCCGGCTCCGGGGCAGGGTACGAATGCCTGGGTAAATTCGGTCGAGGTCGAGGACTTCGATGCAGCGGCCGGAAGGATCGGGGCCGGAGGCGGCCGGGTGGCGCTGCCCAAGTTTGCCATCCCGGGCAAGTGCTGGCAGGGTTATTTCCTGGACCAGGACAACAATACCTTCGGGATCTTCCAGGTGGATCCGGGCGCAAAGTAGGCTTGCAGAAGCCGAAGGAGCGCCGGGCTCGACGGACAGACCGTAGTGTCCGTTCGTGTAAGCGGCACTTTCCGGTCCCGTCGCTTAGCGCAGGCTTGCCGAGATCAGCTTCAGGAACTCGCCGCGGGTCACGCTTTTCTCGAACTCGCCGCTGAATGCCGAAGTGGTGGTGACGCTGTTCTGCTTCTGTACCCCGCGCATCATCATGCAGAGGTGCTGGGCCTCGATGACCACTGCCACGCCCAGCGGGTTCAGCGATTCCTGGATCGCGTCCAGGATCTGGTGCGTCATGCGCTCCTGCACCTGTAGCCTGCGCGCGAACACGTCCACGACCCGCGCCAGTTTCGAAAGACCGGTGATCCAGCCGTTCGGGATATAGGCTATATGCGCCTTGCCGAAGAAGGGCAGCATATGGTGCTCGCAAAGCGAATACAGCTCGATGTCCTTCACGATCACCATCTCGCTGTAGCTCTCGTGAAACTTCGCGCTTTCCAGCACCTGCTTTGCGTTCATCTCATAGCCCTGGGTCATGAAATGCATCGCCTTGGCCGCCCGCTCCGGGGTTTTCAGCAACCCTTCCCGCTGTACATCCTCGCCGGCCCTGGAAATGATCGTCCGGTAAGCTTCGGCCATCGCTGCCACGGATTCGGGATTGTATTCGTCGGTACGCTTATAGCTCATCTTGTGAAGCAGGTTGAAATGTTGGGAAGTTGAAACGGGAATGCGATTAGTCAATTGGCGAATTAGTGAATTGGTGAATTGGCGAATGGCGATCGGGATCGGCTCATTCGCCAATTCACTAATTCACTAATCATCCATAGTATTCCACATAAATCCGCGGCGTCTCGTACAGCTTGATGCAGTGCATCTGCGCGCCGACGGCTTCCACATGCGGCTTCAGCTGGTCCCAGATGCCGATCGCGAAGTTCTCCGCCGAAGTGAACTTGTCCTTCATCCAGGGCACGTCCACGTTGAGGTTGCGATGATCCACGGCCTCTACCACGACGTCCTTGATGAGCGTCCCCAGTGTCTTGGCATTGAACACGAAGCCGGTTTCCAGATTGGGTTCGCCCTTGACGGTCACATGCAGCTCATAGTTATGGCCATGCCAGTTTTCATTCGCGCATTTGCCGAATACTTCACGGTTCTTTTCATCATCCCAGGCGGGATTGCTCAGTTTGTGGGCAGCATTGAAATGCTCGACGCGGGTGAGATACACCATATGGATAAAATTCAGATTCCGGAGCGGAATTTGCTGCAAAGGTAACCTTTACAGGGGCTTTGCTGAAAATGTGCCACCTTGCTTTTCCTCCGGGAGGATTCAGGAAGCCCGGAGCCTTGCGGCAGCGTCCGTAGAGATTGCCCGCAGGCAAGCAGCTCAATCAAACATCGTAAAATCTATTCGTTCCGATTCATGAAGATATTACTGGCAGCGGCCACGGCCGGAGAGATCGCGCAAGTCCGGGAATGGCTGCAGGGCCCGGATCCCGGTCACCCTTTCCCCGAAAACATCGATGTCTGCCTTACCGGCGTAGGCCTGCTTGCCAGCAGCTTCCGGCTGACGAGCGCCCTGGCGGGCAGCGACTACGATCTCGTCATCGGAGCGGGTATCGCAGGCGCCTTCGACCGCAGCCTGCGGCTGGGGCAATGCGTAGTTGTCAGCAGCGAGCAGCTGGCCGATTTCGGTGCCGAGGACGGTCCAGCTTTCCTGGACGCCTTCGACATGGGACTGGAAAATCCCGATGCTCCGCCTTTCACGCAAGGCCGGCTGCTGAATCCGCTGGAACGCCTGCCGGGTGTCGTTGATGAGCTGCCCCGGGTCGGCGGGCTTACCGTGCTCAAGGTCTCCGGCAGCGAGCCGACCATCGAGGAACGTGCTGCCCGGTACGGAGCGGAGGTGGAAAGCATGGAGGGCGCGGCCCTGCATTACACCTGCCTGTCGCTGGGCATCCCTTTCATCCAGCTTCGTTCCATATCGAACTACGTCACCCGCCGCGACCGCCACGCCTGGCAGCTGAAACCCGCTATCGACGCACTCAATAAGCAGTTGATCGATTGGCTGAAGGAGCTCTCGTAGTTTTGTCCCTTAATTGAATGGCCGAGCAGGTCGCATATCGAGCCTTTAGCTTGCTATTCAACTTTTACATAAGCAACTCATGACTCTCGGCTTTTCCCCTTGCCCCAACGATACCTTCATCTTCGACGCCATGGTCAATGGCAAGATCGACACGGGGGGGCTGAGCTTCGATATTGTGCTGGAGGACGTGGAAACGCTGAATCAGTGGGCCGCCGAAGGACGGCTGGATATCACGAAGCTCAGCTACAATGCTTTTCTGAAGGTAGTGAATAAATATGCCCTGCTGCACAGCGGCAGCGCCCTGGGCAAAGGGGTAGGACCCTTGCTCATAAAGAAGGCCGGAGCCGGGATCCCGGCGCTGAAAGATGCGCGCATCGCGATCCCCGGCCTGGCTACGACTGCCAACCTGCTGCTCGGCCTGGCGCACCCGGAAGCAAGGAACAAGACGGAGGTGCTGTTTTCGGAGATCGAGGAGCGTGTGCTGGCCGGGGAGTTCGATGCGGGGCTCGTCATTCATGAAAGCCGCTTCACGTATGCCCAGCGCGGCCTGGAAAAGATCATGGATATGGGCGATTGGTGGGAATCCAGTTCCGGCGCGGCCATCCCTTTGGGGGGGATCGTCATCCGCCGCGATATGGACAAGGCGATCGCCGCGCAGGTCGACGGGCTGATCCGGGAGAGCCTGCGCTACGCCTGGAAACACCACCCGGAGCTGCCGCCTTTTGTCACGGAGAATGCGCAGGAAATGTCCGAGGAGGTCATGCGCAAGCATATCGGGCTTTACGTAAACGAATACAGCGAGGATCTCGGCCCGGCGGGAGAGCAAGCCATCCGCACATTGTTTGATAAAGCCAGCGCCGCGGGCCTGGTGGAGGCCAAGGCTATGGACGAGATCTTTTATTGACCGGGCCGGAAGAAGAAGCTTCTTCGTATTTCCCGGGCTACTCCGCCAGCATATAGATCCCCGGCAGGTTCCGGCCCAGCCCGTCGTAGTCGAGCCCGTAGCCGACCACGAATTTATCCGGGATCTCGAACCCGGTGTAATCCGCTTCCAGCGCCACTTTCCGCGCATCGGGCTTTGAGAGCAGGGTGATCAGCCTGACGGATGCCGTATCCCGCTTCTCCAGCTCGGGAATGAACTGCGACAAGGTCCGCCCGGTATCGATGATGTCTTCCACTACGATCACGTGGCGGTCCGCCAGGTCCTCGGTGAGGCCGATCACCGTGGTGACGGCGCCGCTGGAACCCAGCCCTGCGTAGGAAGAAAGCTTTACGAAGCAGATCTCCGCCTCGATATCGAGCTTGCGGAAGAGGTCGGCGGCAAAGATGAAGGAGCCGTTCAGGATGCCCAGCAGCAAGGGCTTCCTTCCCTTGTAATCTGCGCTGATGGCGGCTCCCAGCTCGGCGACGCGGTCCGCGATCCTTGCCTCGCCGAGGTAGGGAATGAAATATTTATCGTGTAGCCGCAGCATCGCCTCTCGTTTTCAGACTGCAAAATGTGGTAAAAAAAGGAACGCCGGTCATCTTGATCGGATCAGGACAACCGGCGACGCATTATCTGGGGACGGGCTATTTTACCCGCAGCTTCTGGCCTACCTTGATGGCTTCGAAGTTGAGGCTGTTCAGGTCCATGAGCTGCTTCATGGTGATCCCGTATTGACGGGCGATGCCGAACGCGGTTTCGCCCGCCTTGACCGTATGAAATTGCTTGCCGGAGCTCAGCGCTGCAACTTGCGCGGCTGCCGGTGCCGGTTGGGGCAGGGGAGTTGTCGCCGGAGCGGGGGCAGTCCTGGAAGGCCGGGTGTAAACGACGCGGTCGAAGCGGGACTTGAGCCGGTCGAAGTCGTCGGCAGATCCTTTGGCCGGGACCTGCGTTTCCGTGGCTTCCCCCGCCATTTCTTCCTCTACGGCCACTTCGTCGGCGATATTTACGGCTTTTTCCTCCCGCGCTTCCGTTGCTTCTTCGGCTGCGGGGATCTTCAGGTAGTCCTTGGCCGGGGGAGCCTGCTGGCTCGTCGCCGGTGCTGCCGCAGGCCTTGTCTCGGCGGCGATGTCTGCCGGAGCGGGTGCGGCGGATTGTTCGGCGGGGCGGAAAGCGGAGGCTGTGGCCCGGGGTTCGGGACGCGGGCTTGCGGCCGGGGCCGGGGCCGGGACGGGGACGGGGACGGGAGCCGAGGCATCGTGAGCGATGAGCTGCGTCACGCGCATGCCCTTGTCGAGGTAGATGAACTGGTCCTCGGCAAGGGGGGCGTCCGGCAGATTGTTGATCTCCAGGAGCCTGGCGTAGCGCATTTTATACTGGATCGCGTATTCGAGGAGGACATCGCCCTTCTTCGCATAGAAGCCGCGGACGCCGTCCTTCCTGGTCAGCTGGCCGTAGACGACGGAGCCGGGAGCCGGT
>JASLDA010000501.1 GCA_030151745.1 Chitinophagaceae bacterium
ATGAGCGCTGTATAGTCGAAGCGCGGCTCGGATTTGCACAGCAGCTGGATGCCGGTTGCTACCAGCGCGCATACAACGATCAGGATTAATGGCAGACGGGACTTCATGAATTCGGTTTGTTGAGCGAGCGGATGAGCTGCCATAGCGAGACGGTCAGGGCCACAAGCGGGAATACGACGACAAAGAGCGCCTTGAAGCCCAGCTTGCCGTCGAGCGCCAGGCCTCCCCACACGGCCAGGCCCAGCATGACCAGCCACTGCGTGCCGAGGCTTACATAGCGCATGACCATGTTGTTTTTATCTGCGTCGCTTCCTGGCATTTCGCTTGGGCTGTTTAACGGATTGGGTGGCCTCTTCGCGGATGTCTTCCGGTGCCGGCAGCACGCTTTCAGGCATGGCCCGGAGCAGCTCGGGCTTCAGCATGGCGGTATCCCGCACCGGGGCGTCCTTGCCGGCGATCAGCGCGGAGATCCGCTGCGCGCGCTGCTCACCGGCCACTACCAGGCCGGAAAGGGAATCCACCTTGCGCTCCAGCTGCTGCGCCTGAATGCGGACCTCGTTGCTGCCGTAGCCGGGAATATAGTATTTCAGCGGGGTGAACAGCAGCACGCAGACCGTCGCCAGGATGGTGATCAGGAATATCGTGCTGAACAGCGCGTAAAGGCTGCGCTTCGTGAGCTGGAAGGAAGCGACCTCCTCCAGCGATTCCTCGTTGATGAATACCATGCGGTACGGCGCGTTCAGGTTCTTGAACGGGCGCGGGGGCCTGAGGATGGAAAGCGGGCGCATGGCTGGAACAGCCCGCAAGTTACGAAGCGATCGGGCGTCCCGTTCGGTTCCCGTTCCCGACCTTTGCTGGCGTTTACGGTTTCCAATATGCCTGCCATTCTCGCCATCGAATCCTCATGTGACGAAACCAGCGCCGCGGTCATCCGCGACGGCGCGGTGCTGAGCAATATCATAGCCACGCAGGCCGTGCATGCGCAATACGGCGGCGTGGTGCCGGAGCTGGCATCCCGCGCGCACATGAGCCATATCGTACCGGTGGTCGCCGCCGCGCTGGAGAAGGCCGGCACGGATCGGCGGGCCATCGATGCCGTCGCCTTCACGCAGGCGCCGGGCCTGATCGGGTCGCTGATGGTGGGTGCCGCATTCGCCAAAGCCTATGCCCAGGCCCTGGACGTGCCGCTGATCGCCGTGCACCATATGCAGGCCCATATCCTGGCGCATTTCATCGACGAGCCCAGGCCCGAGTTTCCCTTCCTCTGCCTGACCGTTTCCGGGGGGCACACCCAGATCGTGCTCTGCCGCGACTACCTGGACATGGAGGTGCTGGGCGAAACCCGGGACGACGCCGCCGGGGAGGCCTTTGACAAGACGGCCAAGATGCTGCAGCTGCCTTACCCGGGCGGCCCCCTGGTGGATAAGCTGGCCAGGGAGGGAGACCCGCAGAAGTTCCGGTTCAGCACGACCTCGATGCCGGGGCTCGATTTTTCGTTCAGCGGCGTGAAGACCTCGGTGCTTTACTTTCTGCAGAAGGAGGTCCGCAAAGACGCCGGCTTTATTCAAAAGAACATCCACGATCTCTGCGCGTCGATACAGCATAGCATCATATCCATGCTGATGGAAAAGCTGGAGGCGGCCGCCAGGCTGACCGGGGTCACCCATATCGGCATCGCCGGGGGGGTGAGCGCGAACAGCGGCCTGCGTGCGGCCCTGGAAGCGGCCGGCCGCGAACATGGCTGGAATACCTATATCCCCGCATTCCAATACTGCACGGACAATGCCGCCATGATCGGCATCACCGCCTGGCACAAATTCCTGCGCGGCGAGTTTGCCGATCTCAGCGTCGCGCCGAGCGCAAGAGCCGTGTGGGAATGAGCAATGCCTATTTCGCTTTCCGGCAGTTCGGCATCCGGCAGGACCGCTGCGCCATGAAGGTCAGCACCGACGCCTGCATATTCGGGGCCTGGATCCCGGTTCCGCCGGGGGCGGGCTCCCGCATACTGGATATCGGCGCCGGCACCGGCCTGCTTTCGCTGATGCTGGCCCAACGGCAGGATACCGTCCTCATAGACGCGGTTGAGCTGGAGCCGGCGGCGGCGATGCAGGCCGCGGAAAATTGTGCCGACAGCATATTCGCAGGCCGGATCCGGATCGTCAATGCGGACGCGCGGTCGTTCCGGTCCCAGGAGCCATACGACCTGATCGTATCGAACCCCCCGTTTTTCATCAACAGCCTCAAAGGTCCCGATGCCGCGCGGAATGCCGCCCGGCACGCCGGCAGTCTCGATCTGCGCAGCCTGTTCGGGATAGCGGCGCGTCTATTGGGAGAAAACGGCGCCTTCGCCCTGCTGATGCCCCTGGACCTCGAGCGATCGATCCTCGATACGGCTTCCGGACAGGAATTTCACTGCGTACGGCGGCTCATCATCCGGGATAATCCTGCTGCATCCCCCAAGCGCGGCTGCTGGCTGTTCCGCAGGCATGTTTCATCGCCGGTGGCCGAAGACAGCATCACGATCAGAGCCGAGGGCAGTTATACGGAGGAATTCAGGGATCTGCTCTGCTCATATTACCTGCTGCTCTGAGTCGCGGAGCTGCAGCCGGCGCGTTGCAAACAGGTAGAGGCTGATGCTGATCCAGCCGATCCACAACAGGTAGGCGCCCAGATGGAACCGTTCCCTCAGGACGCTATGGCTGAGGTCCGTATGGAAGTCGGAATAGGTAAGGTACAGCCCGCCGGCGGCCAGCAGCAGGGCGGTGCCGTTAACGAGGCTGGCGCCTCCCCGGCGCAGGCGGCGGGTGGCGAAGTGCTGCAGGATATAGAGCAGGAGCAGCGTCAGGAACACCGCACCGCCGGCCTGCCACCAGACTTTCAGGAATTTGTACTCCTTATGGATCAGGTTTATCCCCACACGCCCGATCCAGGACATACGATGCAGCAGCCAGCCTGCAAGCACCGAAAGCGCCAGGAGGTAAATCAGGAAGGGGATATTGCGGCGGGTCATGGGCTTCCGGTTGGCGGTTTTGGCAGCTAAAGTAAATGCTTCGATCCGGTTGCCCCGGGGCTCCCGGCTATTCCTTCACCACCGGTAAAAGAATGCTGAATGTTGCGCCGATCCCCGGCTCGCCGAGGGCATCGATATAGCCGTTGTGGTTTTCGACGACCTTCTTTACGATGGACAGGCCTACGCCCGTGCCCGGGTATTCCGTAC
>JASLDA010000001.1 GCA_030151745.1 Chitinophagaceae bacterium
AGGCAGCGCAGATCCCATTGTCACGTCCCGGATGATTGCGGCGCGCGACATAAAACCTCGGGATGACATTGATCGATTTTGGGATAAGCTCTAAGCCCCTGGGCTAGCGGTTGCCGCTTTTCGCCCTGCGATGAAGCTTTCAAACTCCGGGAGTCCGTAACTGCTGAGGTTGCCGGCCTTCGTAAGCCCGCCCTTCTGGGCGCTCATCACCCCGTAATACACGTCGCGGAAGCCGTTCACGGAATGTGCATCCGGGTCGATGCTGAGCAGGACGCCTTTTTCGATCGCGTACGAGATCCAGCGCCAGTCGAGGTCGAGTCGCCGCGGGTGCGCGTTGATCTCGACGACCACGCCATGCTCCGCGCAGGCGTCGATAAGGGCTTTGTGATCGAGCGGATATCCTGCACGGCTCAGGAGCAGCCGGCCGGTCGGGTGTCCGAGAATGGTGGTGTAGGGGTTCGCGATCGCTTTCAGGACCCGTTCCATGGCCTTTTCCTGGCTCATACGCAGGTTGCTGTGCACGGAGGCGATGACGAGGTCGAAGGACGCCAGAATCTCCGGCGTATAGTCCAGGGAGCCGTCGCCGAGAATATCGGCCTCGATGCTCTTGAAGATGCGGAACGGCGCCAGCTTGGCGTTCAGCGCGTCGATCTCGGCGTGCTGCGCGGCGATCCGCTCGGGGCTGAGTCCGCCGGCATACTGTGCGGCCTGGCTGTGGTCCGAGATGACGAGATATTCATAGCCGGCGGCGATGGCTGCCAGGGCCATCTTTTCGATGGTGTCGGCTCCGTCGCTCCAGGTGCTGTGGCTGTGGATGATGCCGCGGATATCCCCGGTCTGGATAAGCTCCGGGAGCTTGCCGGCCGCTGCGAGCTCCAGGATCGCCGGGCTTTCGCGCAAGGGTGGGGGAATATAGGGGAGGCCGTTCTCCGAGAATATGGAAGCTTCGTCACGCGCATCCGCGGGGATGGGGAACCGGGCTTCGAAGGCTTCTATGAACGCGGGGCTGCTGCCGCTGCGGAACAGCGTCTGCCGGAATGCCTCTGCCGTGCTGAGTGTAAAGCGCAGCGGAGGCTTGCCGTCCTGGCGGACGATCAGGCGGCCGGCGGGATCGAGATCCAGCACAGGAGCATCTTCCTTGCTGAAAGCGGTTTCCAGGCCGTCTTTCGTTGCATCTGTGACAATGTCGATGGCGTCGACGGTTTCTTCCTGCCGGCGCAAGGCCCCGCCCAGCTCGAATTGAGCGCCGGGCAGGGCTTCGCGCAGCCCGGCGATAGCCTGCAGCGCCGCCTGTTCCGCATGCGCCCAGAGATGCAGGCCCTGACTGGCCTGCAGGAACGCGATCGCGTCCAGGATGCCGGCCTGGGTCTTCGCGCCGAAGCCCTTGTAAGCCGAAAGCCGGTTCTCCGAGCAGGCATATTCCAGTTCGCCGATGCTTTCTATACCCATCTCTTTCCAGACCGTATTGATCTTCTTCGGTCCCAGCCCCTTGATGCGCAGCATGTCGAGGACACCGTCCGGGGTCGCCGCCCGGATCTGTTCCAGGGCTTCCATAGTCCCGGTGCGCAGCAGCTCGCGGATCTTCTCTCCCGTGCTCTGCCCGATGCCGCGCTGCTGGTACAGCTCTGCATCGTCCATCTCCGCGACCGGCTTTGTCAGCCGCTCTATCGCGAAGGCCGCGCTGCTGTAGGATTTGCTCTTGAAGGGATTCTCTCCATGAATATCCAGCAGCTTCGCAAGCAATGTAAAATGATCGGCAACGGTATCGTTAGTCAAGAGATAGATTTTAGGCAATTAGTCAATTAGTTATTAGCCAATTAGTCAATTGGTCAATTGGTGAATTGGATGGGAGATTTCCTTCGGCATATGCAATGCGGATCCGATGGGGCTGATCGGCTGTGCGTGTGACTATTGCAGATTACGGCGCCACAGGCCGCCGATCCCGCCGCACTGCAAATTGCCGATTGCGAATCGCCGATTCATACAATCCCAAGCCGCTCCGCCCAAGTGCAAACTGCCGACTGCAAACTCAAGCAACTGCGTCCACCCGGCTCTTCACGTCTTCGATCCAGGCCAGGACCTTCTCGAGCTGCTCTTCGCGCGTAAGGCCGGTATTGTCCAGCAGGATTGCGTCCTCGGCGCGGCGCAGGGGACTTTCCTCGCGATTGGAGTCGATATAGTCCCGCAGCTCCAGGTTGGTCTTCACTTCCTCCAGGCTGATTGCCGGGTTGACCTCGTAAAGCTCTTCGAAGCGTCGCATTACGCGGATGGCGGGATCTGCCGTCATGAAGATCTTCAGCTCCGCATTCGGGAACACGACGGTGCCTATGTCCCGGCCGTCCATGACGATCCCTTTGCCCTTGCCCATGCGTTGCTGCTGGGCCACCGCGGCCTGGCGCACTTCCTTGATCGCCGCTACCTCGCTCACTTTTTCGGCGACCAGCATCTCACGGATGGCGCGGCTGACGTTTTCTTCGTTCAGATGAATCTCGCTTTCTCCCGCGCCGTTCACCTCGAAGCTGAGGTGGATGTCATTCAGCGCTGCAGCAACGGCCTCGTGATTTTCCAGCTGCACATTCTCCCGGATAAAATACAGCGTGATCGCCCGGTACATAGCCCCGCTGTCGATATACCGGTATCCGATGCTGGCCGCAAGCTGCCGGGCCAGGGTGCTTTTTCCGCAGGAAGAATACCCGTCGATCGCTACGATGATTTTATGCGTTGCCATAAAACTCCTTTTGCCCAAATTTCGGGCAGGGGCACGGAACATACTAGTTGGATGTTCCCCTTGAATGTCATATTTGACGGGTAGTGAGCCTGCTCCGCGGACTGTATTTTCAGGATCCCCGATTGCCTCAGCTTTTCCCCCGCTCCAGCGTAAAGCCGAAGCTGGAGCCCACGGTGGGCTTGCTGCGTACGGTGACGGTCTGGCCGTGCGCTTCCACGATATGCTTTACGATGGCCAGCCCCAGGCCGGTTCCGCCGATATGCCGGCTGCGGCTGCGGTCCGCGCGGTAAAAGCGCTCGAAGATGCGCGGCAGGTGTTCCTCCGCGATGCCCGGGCCATCGTCGGATATCTCCACATAGACGCGCTTGTCGTCCATTTCGTAGCAGCCCGCGGTCACGGTTCCGCCTTCGTGGCCGTATTTGATGGCGTTCTCGATGATATTGATCAGCACCTGCTGGATCTTGGCGCGGTCCGCGTAAACCGGCAGCCCGCGCTCCGTTCCTTTCTTCAGCTCCAGCCGGATGCCGGCCTCGGCGGCCTGCAGCTCCAGCTCTTCGTACACGTCGTTTATGAGGTCCTGGATGCGGAAGGTCTCTTTCGTAAGCGGGATGCGCCGGGACTCCAGCTTCGAGATCTCATCCAGGTCGTTCACCAGCTCCACCAGGCGGTCGGTGCTTTTGGCCGCGCTGCTGAGAAACTTCTTATTCACCGCCGGATCTTCCACGGCCCCGCCCAGCAAGGTTTCCACGTAACCCTGGATCGTGAAGATGGGCGTGCGCAGCTCATGCGCCAGGTTCATCAGGAATTCCTTGCGGAACTGCTCGTTCTGCCGCAGCATATCGATCTCGGCGCGGTTGCTGCGGGCCCACTGCGCCACGTCTTCGCTCACTTCCTCGATCGACTTCTGCGGCAGGATGGATTTATTGAAGAACTCTTCGCGAGGCGTAGCCTTGGTCTGGTAGATGAATTTGTAAATGAGCTTGATCTTGCGGTAGATAAACCGCTGGATGCTGTAGTAGGCTATCGAATAGCTGAGAACGAGGGTCACGCCCACCACTACCAGCACCATCGTCCAGCTCGGGTGCAGCGTCAGGCTCAGCAAGCCGTTGGCCAGGGCCAGCAGGCTGCCCATCAGCAGGGCCAGCAGGCGGGGGCTGAGGTTCTTATCGTTGAGAGCGTACACAGGACAGGGAAGGAATGAGCCGTGAAATTAGCACAGCCTTGAGACCGGAACTATCAGTTCATCTCGAACTTGTAGCCGACGCCTTTTACGGTAGTGATCAGGTCTACACCGGTCTTCTGGCGGATCTTGCGGATATGCACGTCGATGGTACGGTCGCCGACGATGACCTCTGTCCCCCAGACGCGCTGCAGGATCTCGTTCCGCAGGAACACCCGGCCGGGCTTGGAGGCCAGCAGCGAGAGCAGCTCGAACTCTTTCTTGGCCAGCGTGATCTCCTGGCCCTTGTAGGAGACGCTGAACTTGGACTTGTTGATCTCCAGGTCGCCGAATACCTGCTTCTGCTCCTCGTCCTGGTCCTTGCGGACCCTGCGCAGGGCGGTGCTGATGCGTGTGGCCAGGAGCTCAGGCTTGATCGGCTTGGCTATATAATCGTCGGCGCCGGTCCTCAGTCCCTCGATCTCGTATTTCTCGTCGCTGAGCGCGGTGAGCAGGATGATGGCCGTGTTCTCGAAATCCGGCATCGTCCGCAGCTCCTTGATGGTGGTGATGCCGTCTTTGTTAGGCATCATGACATCCAGCAAAATAAGATCCGGCTTGAATTCCTTTGCCTTGCGGATGGCCTCCACCCCGTCTTCCGCGGTCGCCGTGAGATAGCCCTTCGTTTTGAGATTGTACTGGAGGAACTGTACAATATCCGGCTCATCGTCCACGATCAGAATCTTTCCGGGCAATGTCTCCAAGGTGTCCATAAAATCAATGCAAAATTACCACTGCATTTCCTGGTCTGCGAGAGGCTGCCCAGATTATCTTTACGTTAAGGCGGCAAGGCCGTAAACATGAAAGGAGCGCTCAAGCGCTCCTTTCATGTTTTTTTCCAGGGGATAATTATTTCAGCACAACGCTGCCCCCGCCGATGCGGAAGCCGGCATTGTACAGCTCGATGGCATAGGTGCCGCGCTGATAGTCGCTATCCTGGTTCCAGTCTACGACCACGTCGTGAACCGGGGTATTGGTTGTCAGGTTTACCTGTTTGGAAAGCGTGTAGGAAAGCTGCTGGCCATCGTCCATCGTGGTGACGCCGGAGCCGTAGGCGGCATTGCTCAGCAGGCGGCCGTCGGGCGCGGTGATCTTGATGAAGACTTCCTTGGAGCCGTTATCGGCGATGCGGTTCTCATCGATGTCGAACTTGACGCGCAGCAGATCGGTGCGGCGGGCCTTGGAGGTTTCCACTTCCTTCTTGCCGCCGCGCTTCAGGTTGATGGCTTCCAGGCGGATTTTGGATGCGTGGAGCACCGCTCCCAGCTTCACTTTCTGCTGCAGGTTGGTGTTCTCACCGCTTACGCGCTGGTTCTCTTCGTTAAGAGCCGAGTTCTGGGTGGTCAGCTCCTTGTTCTGGCCTTCCAGCTCGGCGATCCTGGTCTCGTAGCTGGAAACGCGCTGGTTCAGCTTGGCGATCAGCTCGCGGGCTTTTTGATAGTCGGCGGCGGTCTTCTTGTCCTTGGACATCACGGATTGCAGCTCGCTGCGCAGCTTCTGCAGCTCCCCATCCTTGTCCTTGATCTCGTTGCTCAGCTGGTCGTTGGTCGTGTTCAGCTGGTCGAGGCGGGCGATGGCCGCCTGGTATTCCGTGTTCAGGGCATCGCGGGTGTTGATCGCCGAGTCGCGCTCTACCATTGCTGTCTCGCGTTCCTGCGTGACGGAGTTGCGGGTCACAAACAGGTAGACGCAGGCGCCCAGGAGGACTGCGATAATAATAAGGAAGACCCAGGTATTGCTGCGCTTGGGGGTGTTGTTGTTCCCGGCGCCGCCCTGCGGGCGGTATGTGGATGCCGGCTGTTGTGCCGGATTGTTTCCGGGTTGATTGATCGGTTCCTGACTCATACGAAAGGTGTTTTAGTATTTTCGTGGGCCGACAAAGAAAAGGTGCTTAAAGTGATGGAAGCGTTAAAACATTATCTCTTTATCGACATCGAAACCGTTTCCGCAACGGACGATTTCGAGGTAATGCCTGCCGGGCTGCAGGATGAATGGGTCCATAAAACCCGCGTCAAATGGGGCATCGAAGCCGATGCCCCGGAATGTTTCCGTGAAAAGGCCGCGATCTTTTCGGAGTTCGGAAAGGTAGTCTGCATATCCATGGGCTGCCTCACGGAAAAGGAAGGCGCCTGGACCCTGCATGTCCGCTCCTTCGCCGGGGACGACGAGAAGGAGCTGCTGGAGCGGTTCTGCACATCCATCCGCAAGTTCGCCCTGCATCGCACACCTGTATTCGTCGGCCACAACATCAAGGAGTTCGATCTGCCCTACCTTTCGAGGCGTATGATAATCAATGGTATGCCGTTGCCGGAATGCCTGCGCCTGCACGGTAAAAAGCCCTGGGAAGTACAGCATATAGACACTATGCAGCTTTGGGCGTTCGGCGATTTCAAGTCGTACACCCGCCTGGCCCTGCTGGCCGAGGTGCTCGGCATCCCAAGCTCCAAGGACGATATCAGCGGGGAGGACGTCAGCCGGGTCTATTGGCAGGACCGGGATCTGCCCCGCATCGTCCGGTATTGCCAGAAAGATGTTGAGACCACGGTGCGTGTTTTCATGCGCCTGATGGTGTACGAGGAGATCCCATTCAAGACAGCAATTATAGAGGAGGCGGCGACAGTTGCCTGAGCATGAAGCGGAATATCAGATGGCACAAATGGATTTTAAAAAGCTGCTGCAGAGTCTGCAGGCCGGGAAATATGAGCCGGTCTACCTGATCGACGGCGAAGAGCCCTACTACCTGGATCAGATCACCTCGTTCTTCGAGGAGCATATCCTGCAGCCGCATGAGCGCGACTTCAACCTGACCGTCGTTTACGGCAAGGACGCGAACTGGGTGGACGTAACGAACGCCTGCCGGCGCTTCCCGATGTTCGCCGAGCGGCAGGTGGTGATCCTGAAGGATGCCGCGCAGATGAAGGATCTCGGCGAGCTGACGGCTTACGTCGAGACGCCCTCGCCTACGACGATCTTTCTCATCGAGCACCGCTTTAAAAAGGTGGACGGGCGCAGCAAGCTGCCGAAGGCGGCGGATAAGGCCGGGGTTTATTTCACATCCGGCAAGCTGAAGGACTCCGAGATCCCGCAGTGGATACAGGGCTACTGCAGCGGGCACGGGCTGAACGTGCAGCCGCAGGTCGCGGAGATGCTGGCGGGCTACCTGGGCAACGATCTTCAGAAGATCGCCAACGAGATCGAAAAGGTACGCCTGAACCTGCAGCCGGGAGAGGCCGAGCTGACGCCGGCCCTGATCCAGAAATACATCGGGATCTCCAAGGAATACAATGTCTTCAGCTACCCGGAGGCTCTGACCGGGGGCAATAAGGAGCTGCTTTACAAGATGCTCGGCTACTTTACCGCCAACCCAAAGACGGCGCCGCCCCCGCTCCTGATAGGGGTGCTGTACACGCATTTCGAGCGGATGTACGTGCAGCATTTTACGGCGGGCAAGAGCGCCGGCGAGATCGTGAAGCTGCTGAACCTCAAGAATGAGTGGTCGGCGAAGGGATACATGGGCCGCCCCCAGTATTCCCTGCGGCAATGCGAAGCCTGCCTGCAGCTCCTGGCGGAATGGAGCGGCAAGTTCGTCGGCATCAACAGCAATATTTCCGATGTGCAGTGGCTCCGGGAGTTCACCGCGCGCATGGAGCTCATATTGAGTTGATAGGATGTTTCCGCCATAAATGAAAAATTCCCGGCACCGTAAGAGGCCGGGAATCGTTTTTCGGAGATATGACAATCAATTCTTCACGAAGGGCATTGCCAGGCTTCCGCCGGCTGCCTGCACATGTATGAAGTACGAGCCGCCGGCCAATGTTTCCAGGTTGAGCCTGGCCTGGCGCTGCCGGATCTGCAGCGTCCCGCTGCCCACCACGCTGCCGCGGATGTCACGGATCTGGTACAGTCCCTCGCTTATGCCCTCGGGGAGCTGCAGGTTGAGGCTGGCGCCGGCGGGATTCGGATACACTTTCAGGGCGGACATGCCCATACCAGGTACATTGCTGCTGGTGTTCTCGGGCAGGTCCAGGGGCGTTGCGGCCGCCGGCTCGTCCCCGGTGGTGCTGTTATCGGCGTTGACCGCGTTCAGCGTCGCGAAGAAGCGAACGGTGCCCAGCCCCGCCGCCGGTGCGATCCAGGTGTAAACGGCAGTATAGCTGGCGGTTCCCCCGCTCACCGCGCCGCTTATGAGGCTGTTGTGCTCTACGAGAGCCGGCGTGGAGGCCGTGCGCACGGCTACGGAGCCGGCAGTGCTGAAGGTCCCGGCCTGCGTGCTGTTGTCGGAGGCCAGCACCGCGGTCGACTGGAACCCGAAGGCGGGACGGCCTGTGCTGTTGGCTCCGGAAATATGGACCGTGTAGACATTGCCCGGCAGCCAGGAGCTTACAGGATTTCCGTTTGAGTTTGTCACGCTGATTGTGACAGTTGTGTTCGCGCTATTGGCCGAATGACAGCCGGAACCGCTGCAGTTTCCCGGCGAGCGTGCGGCACCGGTACGGTTCAGGCCGCTGACATTATAGGGACCGCGGGAGTTCGACAAAAGTGTCAGGCCTGCCATCGCAGCGCATAAA
>JASLDA010000023.1 GCA_030151745.1 Chitinophagaceae bacterium
TTGAGCGCCACGGCGAGGTCGGCGATCGTGCTGTCCTACGTCTCGCCGCTGCGGTGGCTCATGATCGTATTGTAACGGCTGTGCTGCGCAAGCGTCACGGCGTCTATGGTCTCGCTCAGCGATCCGATCTGGTTCACCTTTACGAGCAGGCCGTTCGCGGTGCTTTCCGCGATGCCGCGCTGCAGGCGCTTCACATTGGTCACGAAGAGGTCGTCTCCGACCAGCTGCACGCGGTTGCCGAGCTTATCGGTCAGGGACTTCCAGCCGGCCCAGTCGTCCTCGGCCATACCGTCCTCGATGCTGACGATGGGGTATTTATTGCACCAGTCGACCCAGAACTCCACCAGCTCTTCGGAGCTCATCTTCGCGCCGGAGCTCTTGTGGAAATGGTACATGCCGTCTGCGTCGCTGTACAGCTCGCTGTTGGCGGCGTCCATCGCGATCGCGACTTCGTCGCCGGGCTTGTAGCCGGCCTGCTCGATGGCCTTCAGCACGGTTTCGATAGCCTCCTCGTTGCTTTGGATGTCCGGGGCGAACCCGCCTTCGTCGCCTACGTTGGTGCTGTACCCTTTCTTTTTCAGCACGGATTTGAGCTCGTGGAAGATCTCGACTCCCCAGCGCAGCCCTTCCGAGAAGGACGTAGCGCCTACGGGCATGACCATAAACTCCTGGAAATCGATCTTGTTGTCCGCGTGCGCGCCTCCGTTGAGGATATTCATCATCGGCACCGGCAGGGTGCGGGCGTTGGAGCCGCCGACATAGCGGTACAGGGAAAGCCCGCAGGTCTTGGCTGCCGCTTTGGCGCAGGCGAGGCTGACCGCGAGGATGGCGTTGGCGCCGAGCTCGCCTTTATTCTCGGTACCGTCCAGCTGCAGCATCGCTTCGTCGATCGCGCGCTGGTCGGTGATGTCCATTCCGTACAGCTCGTCGGCGATCTTGTCGTTCACGTGCGATACGGCCTTTTCGACACCCTTGCCCTGGTATTTCTTCTTATCGCCGTCGCGCAGCTCCACCGCCTCGTGCTTGCCTGTGGAAGCGCCGCTGGGAACAGCCGCCCGGCCCATTTCGCCATCGGCTGTGATCACATCGACTTCAACAGTAGGGTTTCCGCGGGAATCGAGAATCTGCCGCGCGTGGATATTGGCGATTAAGCTCATAGAGGGGAAAAAATTTGGCGCAAAAATAAGCCCGGGGCGCCAATGTCCCCCGAAAGCCTTGACATGCTGTCGGACCGGCCTCCTGCGCGCTTCCTCCGGGCTCAGTTTTCCATATTGTTGCCATACGGCGAGCCCGGCATCACGGTGCCGTTGATATAGAGCTCGAAGGGTTCCCGTTCGGGGATATTTCCCGGGGCGTTGGAAACGAGGTAGATCGTCTTTGTGAATGTGCCCGCCCTGTCTGTAGTGTGGAATATGACCTTGATCTCGGAAGTATCCCCCGGCTTGACAGGCTCCTTGCTGAAGCTCGGCACCGTACAGCCGCAGGATGCCGTGGCGGACGAGATGATCAGCGGCCGCCGCCCGGCGTTCCGGAACCGGAACACATGCGTTGCGTCCCGTTGATCGCTGATATTTCCGAAACTGAAGGTATTCCCGCCGATGAATTCAAAACGCGGTCCTTTTTTGTTGGCCAGCTGCTTCGCGGTCTGGGCCGGTGCCGGGGCGGCAAAAACGGCGGAAAGCAGCAGCAGCGCTGCTGTACGGCGGCATTTCATGGTCTGAGAGATTGTTTGGATGGCATAAAAAAGCCGGCTCTGAACGAACCGGCTTTTCCGAACGGATCCGGCTTAGCCCTTGGGAGCGGGGTTTACCGTACCCTTGATATGGATCTCGTAACGATCGCCGGCTACGTTGCTCGGCGCGTTGGATTGGATAAAGATGGTCTTGTCAAACGGACCGCTCTTGCCGGCGGTATTGTAGGTCACCTTGATTTCGCCTTTCTTGCCCGGCAGGATGGGCTCCTTGGGGTATTCCGGCACTGTGCAGCCGCAGGACGCGCTGGCGGAAGAAATGATCAGCGGCGTTTTCCCCGTGTTCTTGAAAGCGAACGTGTATTCGCCGTTCTTCTGATCTGTGAGCGTACCGAAATCGTGGGTTTCGCCGCTGAGGAATTCAAACTTCGGCGCATTCTTGTCAACAGCCTTCTTTTCTGCTTCCTGGGCGTGTACGTATGCAGGAGCAGCCGCAATGGAAGCAGCGGCAAGCGCCAGCGCGAAGAGTACCTTTTTCATGTTTGTCGTTTTGATAGTATTGATGTCGTGAAGTTACGGGTGGAACGGGCAGAAAAATTCTGCGCCGGAAATTTGACGGGCAGCCAACTTCATCAGTTGGTGCGCATCATGGACGTGTTTTGGGGAACCGAGGTTTCGGGCGCCTTTTCAACGGTGCCCTTGAAGGAGACCATCTTGGTCCCGGCATTCGTAAACACCGTCATGGTCTTCTCAAAATGCCCGGGGCGGCCCTGCGTGCCGTAGGAAGCCTTGATCATGCCCGTCTTGCCGGGGGCTACGGGCTCCTTGGTCCAGTCCGGCGTGGTGCAGCCGCAGGAGGGCTGCACGCGCTGGATGATCAGCGGCTCCTTGCCGGTATTGGTGAATGTGAACACGTGCTCGGCGGCGGGGCCTTCCTCGATGGTCCCGAAGTCGAAGTTATCAGAGCCGAAAGCCATATTGTCCGGAGTGAGCGTCGCCGGGGCGGCAGCGGGAGCGTTGACATTGAACTCCTGCTTTTTTTCCTGGGCAACAGCTGCAGACAGCGAGCAGGCAAGGATTGCAAAGGAAAGAACAATTTTTTTCATGTTTCGTGGTTCGGATTTGATGGGCTTGCTAAAGCAAATTTAAGGCCGGAAGTTACGCATAGAAATAAATGCGGGGTTAAAACCGGGTTAAAGGATTGAACAATAATTTTGTGCGCCGGTGAAGCGTATTCTGATCATTCAAACCGCATTTCTCGGCGATGTCGTTCTGGCGACGGCGCTGATTGAAAGCCTGCATATTCGTTTTCCGGAAGCGAAAATCGATTTTCTGCTCCGAAAAGGTAACGAAAACATTCTTGCCGGCCATCCTTTGCTCGGCCAGGTGCTGATATGGAACAAGCAGCAGGGGAAGTTCCGAAATCTCTGGAAGCTCGGCAGGCAGCTGCGGGCAGGCCGGTACGATCTGGTCGTAAACGCGCACCGCGGCGTCAACAGCGGCTTCCTGACGGTCTTCTCGGGGGCCCGCATGCGGCAGGGCTTCCGAAAGAATCCCTGGCAGCGTTTCTATACCTACCGCGCCGATCACGAATTTTCCAAACCGGAAGACACCTACTTCGTCCACGAGACGGAACGGAATCACCGCCTGATCGCCAACCTCGTGCCGGGAGCCCCGGCCCGGCCGCGGCTTTACCCCCAGCCCGCGGACCGGGAAAAGGTCCGGCCCCTGCAGGGTTCCGGCCCTTATGTATGCATCGCGCCGTCGTCTGTCTGGATGACCAAGCGCTATCCCCCGGCCCGCTGGGTGCAGCTCATCGACGCGCTTCCTGAAGATCACCGCGTTTATCTGATCGGCGGCCCCGAAGACCGGGAACTCGCCGCAGACATCATGCGCCTGGTGCAGCGGGGCGATGTTCACAGCCTCTGCGGAGAGCTGCGCATCATGGAGAGCGCGGCCCTGATGAGCGGGGCGGCCATGAACTATACGAACGACAGCGGCCCCATGCACTTCGCCTCGGCGACGAACGCGCCGGTCACGGCAGTATACTGCTCTACCCATCCCTGCTTCGGGTTCGGGCCGCTTTCCGACCGGCACAAGGTGGTTGACGCCGGTCCGCTTTACTGCCGGCCCTGCGGCATCCACGGCTATCCCGCCTGCCCCCAGGGACATTTCCGCTGCGCTGCGGACATTCACTTAAACGATTTGCTATGGTGGACTTCGCCAACGACATAAAGGCCTGCGTTGCCGCGCTGGAAGCGGGCGACAGCATTCTCTACCCTACCGATACGATTTGGGGACTCGGCTGCGACGCCACCGACGCCGGCGCTGTGGACAAGCTGTACGAGCTCAAGCGCAGGCCCAGGAACAAAAGCCTGATCGTCTTCCTCCCCGAGGCCCGGGACATCCTGCGCTACGTAGCCGCTCCGCCCCCGGATGTCATCGCTATCGTAGAGGCCTTCGAGCGACCTACGACCGTGATCTTCGACGGGGCGCTCGGTCTCGCCGGGAACGCGATCTCCGAGGATGGCAGCGTAGGCATCCGCATTCCCCGGGATCCCTTCTGCAAAGCCCTGCTCAAGCGCTTCGGCAAGCCGATCATCTCAACCAGCGCAAACTTCTCGGGCGCTCCGGCGGCCGCGACCTTTTCCGAGATCGATCCGCTCCTGCGGGAACGGGCCGGCTATGTAGCGGAATACCGCCGCGAGGACATATCGCCGCGCCAGGCATCACGGATCGTACGCATAGACGACGCGGGCGGGCTGCAGGTGCTGCGGCCCTGATGCAAAATGCCGGCTTCAGGAGGCCTTATTTTGGAATCGAGTACATCCCCGCCGCCTTGCGGCGCTCCCATTCGGCGAAAGCCCGGAGCGCGATCTCGTTGGGAACGTTCACCATGTTCATTTTCCGGCCCTTCCAGTCATGCCGCAGCTCTTCGTAGATGCGGGCATCGTCGAAACCGCAGGCCGCCGACTGCTCCTTGGTGTTCGCAAAATAAACGGCATCCAGCATAGCCCAGTAGATCGCGGCCATGCACATGGGGCAGGGCTCCGCACTGCAGTAGATGACGGCTCCGGCAAGCTCCAGGGATCCCGTGTTCCGGCAGGCATCCCGGATCGCCTGGACCTCTGCATGGGCCGTCGGGTCCGTATGTTCGAAGGTCTCGTTCTTCCCGCGGCCGATGATGGTCCCGTTATGCACGATGACGGCGCCGAAAGGCCCGCCGGCGCCGGACGACAGCGCTTCCAGGCCGAGCCGGCCTGCCTCATCCAGGAAACCCCGTGTCAAAAACTCGCTCATGAGCTTTGTCAGAAAATATTGATGCCAGGCTTGGCGCTACTTTTTTGAGCGCGGTGGAAACAAGCCTGCTCATCATGAAGCATACACTATTCGTCGTTTTCGCCTGCCTGTCCGCGAGCCTCCTCCGGGCCCAGGCCCCGGCCTGCTGCCAGCCCCCGCAATCGATGCTGGCCCTGGTGAGGTCCGAAGATTTTGCAAAGGCGCATGAAGCCCCCGAACCGTTTCAGTATGAATCTCCCAGGGGGAGCATGATACGTTTCGAGACCCTGGACGGGAAGCCCGGCAACGCATATTATGTTCCATCAACGGAGGCGACGTCCCGGGTGTTGCTGATCTTCCACGAATGGTGGGGACTGAACGATTATATCCGCCGGGAAGCCGATCGCTGGCAAGACTCCCTGGGAGCCGTGGACGTATACGCCGTGGACCTGTACGACGGCAAGGTGGCAGGCACGCAGGAGCAGGCCGGCAGCTATGCCGCCGCCCTGGACAAACGCCGCACGGATGTGCTTATACGGGGGATGCTGGCCAAGGCGGGCCGGGACAACCAGATCGCGACGCTCGGCTGGTGCCTGGGCGGGGGCTATGCATTCCGGGCCGCTGTGCTGGCGGAAAAACAGGCCGCCGGCTGCGTCATGTACTACGGCTTCCCTGAAAAGGACGTTAGGAACATCAGCCCCCTGCAGTGCGACGTGCTTTACATCCGGGCCTCAAAAGATGCATTCATTCCCCAATCTACAGTCGATCCCTTCGCGGAACAGGTCCAGCAGACGGGGAAAAAGATCACGGTGATCCCCTATAACGCGGTACACGCCTTCGCCAACCCGAGCAACCCGAAATACGACGCCGTGGCCGCCTCCGACGCCCAGCAGAAAGCCCTGGCCTTCCTGCGATCCCATTTGGCACTCTGAGCATCTTGAAGGCTTTTTGTGGCATCATGTTTTACTCCTTAAGCAAAACGAGAATCATGGACAATCAACAGCAAAATGCAGACGAGCAGCATACCGGCCAGAACCGGA
>JASLDA010000029.1 GCA_030151745.1 Chitinophagaceae bacterium
GTGAGCGCAGGTTCGGGTTCGGGCGAACCGGAGTCGAACCACGACATGAAAAGCTCCGGAGGCACTGTTTTTCGTTCATGGCGCCCTTCGACGGGCTCACCTTTCGACGGGCTCACCTTTCGACAAGCTCACCCTTCGACAGGCTCAGGGTGACATAAAAGAAAAGCAGCGCAAATTCCATTGTCACGTCCGAATGATTACAGCGCGCGGCATAAAACCTCAGGATGACAAGGATCGATTTCTGGAATAGGCTCTAAATATCATAGGTTGATTCTGTATAGGCTCATGCCGCGGGAAATTCTAGTTTGTTATTGAATATGGCCTGGTTTTTAAGATGAGGTGATGGGATTGTTGCATTTTTATTATCGATGCATCATCTTTTTGTGCAGTATTTGGAGATATTCCCGGATAGCGTCAATTTTAATTTGAAGGCGCCCCAATCTCGGGTGCGGTGTATGAGTACTTTTTTTAAGAGAAAAGCGGAACTAATAACGTTACGAATACATTTAACCCGTACCTTCGCGCCGCAAAACGGAGGCCTGCCCTCGGGCAGCCTCTCCAACTAGCTTTTTTAAACAACCAAACTATGGCAAACGAAACCAACAGCTTCCTGGACACAATGGTGGAAGCCCAGAAGAACCTGGTAAATTCCGCTGTTGAGAACACGAAGAAATTCGCCAACGGCAATGCTTTCATCAACGAGTCCGTTGAGAAGGGCAGCGAATGGTACAACAACTGGCTCGAGAACCAGAAGGCCATTTTCAACAAAACCACCGAGCAGGCGACCGAAACTGCCAACACCGCCAAGGCTAACGCCGGCACAATGACCGACTTCTTCCAAAACTGGTATAATACACAACTGAGCTGGGGAAAGAACCTGTGGGAAGCTTCTCAGAACTTCATGAAGGACGCTTCCGCCAAGGCCACTACCGCCAACCCGATGGAGCAGGCCACCGCTGCCTACAACAACTGGATGGGCCAGTGGAACAACCTGTTCAGCAATATGAACACTGCTAACACATGGATGAACAACATGCAGCAGTGGAACACCATGAATCCTTTCAACATGGATGCATGGAAGAACGCCGGCTCGGAGATGAACAATATCTTCAACCAGTGGTATCAGATGCTGAACAACAGCATCGGTGAATGGCAGAGCCACCTGCAGAACGGCACCACGCAGGATGCCTTCCGCAATATGCTCAACAGCACCGAAGGCTTCACCCGCTTCTACCAGATCTGGGCACCGATGTGGAAAAGCATCCAGGAGAAGACTTTCAACGCAGACGTGTACAAGAACCTGATGAGCCCCGCCGCCTACCAGGAGTTCACGGATAAGTTCTTCGGCTTCCTGCCCGAGAGCAGCCGCCAGTACATGCAGCAGCTGAGCACCCTGATGCAGAACGGCGCCAAGCAGGCCATGCAGAACGGCGCTAACGGCTACAACCAGTTCCGCAACATGTTCAGCAACATCCCGGGCTTCAACCCGAACGATGTTTTCGGCAACATGCTGGGCGCATATCAGAACATGCACCAGATATTCCAGAACGCGGTTTCCCCGATCGCGAAGATGGTGACTCCGAACCAGTACACGAAGGCAGCGGCCGACTGGGCCGAGATCGCCGACCGTACCATGGTGTACAATATCAAGAATGCACAGCTGCAGTATATGATGTATACGCAGGGCACCAAGGTAATGGACGCGCTGGCGCAGAACATCATCAACAAGCTGGAGCAGGGCGAAGAGATCAAGAGCATCCTGGCTCTTTACCAGGAGTGGATGAATATCTCCGACAAGAGCTACGTAGCTCTCTTCGAAAGCGATGAGTACAGCCAGCTGATGGCTGAGACCAGCGCCCTGCAGCTGATGCTGCGCAAGAGCATGGAGTCTCAGGTCGAAAAGGCCCTGTCCAATGTTCCGGTCGCTACGCGCAGCGAGATGGACGAGCTCTACAAGACCATCTATGAGCTGAAGAAGGAAGTCCGCCAGCTGAGCCGCATGCTCGAGATCGACGGTGAAGTGGCTCCCCAGGCCGCTCCCGCCCAGGCCGCGGAAACCGCTGCCGCCGACGGTACGCCCAAGGCCGCTGCCGGCGGCCGTGCCAAGAAAGCCTAATCGGAGTTTGCAGTAAGCAGTCTCCCTTAACTTGAATAAAAGGTCATCCTCCGGGGTGGCCTTTTTTAATTTGTGCCGGTCGCGGAGCTTTCTGCGCCCCTGCGGCGGGAATGGATCCGGCTACGGCTTCACCCGCAGCATCCTCGGGGCGCCGTGGAGATCTTCGCGGAGTGTCACTTCGCCGTACCCGGCATTGCTGAACATCCCGGCCGTCGCTTCGGCATGATCGCGGTGCAGCTCGCAGTAGATGGCGCCGCCGGGCGACAGGTGCGCATGCCCGAACGCCGCAATGGCCTTATAGAACAGCAGCGGGTCCGCATCCGGTACGAAGAGCGCGCTGCCGGGCTCATAATCCCGCACATGCGCATCCAGTCCCGCGCGCTCGGCCAGGGGGATGTACGGCGGGTTTGAGACGATCAGGTCGTATTGCGGCATGGAAGCCCAGGCGCTTTCGTCCAGGAAGTCCTGCCGCCGGAAGTTTATCTCTGCGGCGAGCGCAGCCGCATTGCCGGCGGCGATCTTCAGCGCCGCTTCGCTGAAGTCCAGGGCTGTGACCGAAGCGGCTCCCAGCGCCAGCTTCAGGCTGACCGCGATGCAGCCGCTGCCGGTGCCGATGTCGAGAATCGTATCCGGCTTTCCATCGGCGATGATCCAGTCGACCAGCTCCTCCGTCTCCGGCCTGGGGATGAGCACCGCCTCGTCTACGCGGTAGCTGCGGCCCAGGAACGGGGCTTCGCCCAGCACATACTGCAGCGGGCGCCCCGTCAGCAGCTGTGCCTCGATCTCGCTGAAACGCCCGGCACCGGCGTCGTCCAGGCCTTTGTCCTTGTCGGAAAGCCGCTGCAGCCGGCCCAGTCCTGTAACCGTTTCCAGCACGATATGCGCGATCGCGACGGCCTCGGCCTCGTCATAACGTTCCCGCAGCGAATCCCGCAGCCGGTAAAAAGCGGACCCGATGGTAAGCATACTGCGAAGTTGAAGAATTGCTCGATGCTTCGCGCCGGAGCGTTGGATGCGGCACTCCGATTAAATTGCACCCATGAGCGATATGCTTTTTATGCGGCGGGCGATCGAGCTGGCGCGGCGGGGTGCGGGGCGCGTGGCTCCGAACCCTATGGTGGGCGCCGTCCTGGTGCATAAGGATCGCATCATCGGGGAAGGCTGGCATGCCGTCTACGGAGACCTGCATGCGGAAGCCGCGTGCCTGGCCGGCGTCGCGGATGCAGACCGGGCGCTGATCCCCGAGGCCACGATGTATGTGACGCTTGAGCCCTGCGCCCACCAGGGCCGGCAGCCGCCCTGCGCGCACCGCCTTGTGCGCGAGGGTGTCCGTAAGGTGGTCATCGCCGCCGAAGACCCCTTCCCGGACGTGAACGGCCGCGGCATCGGCATCCTCAGGGAAGCCGGTATCGAGGTGGTGACGGGCGTTTGCCGGGACGAGGCCCGGTGGATGGCCCGTGTGTTCATGACCCGTCACGAGGAAGGCCGGCCGTATATCATCCTGAAATGGGCCGAGTCGGCGGACGGATACTTCGGTCCGCCGGACGGCAGCCGCCGGCAGCTGAGCGGCCCGCAGAGCCAGGCGCTGGTGCATCGCTGGCGGAGCCAGCACCCGGCCATCCTGGTCGGCTTCAACACCGCGCTTGCCGATAACCCGCAGCTGAATACCCGCGCCTGGACAGGCCCAGATCCGCTGCGCGTCGTGCTGGACCGCCGCCTGGAGCTGCCGGGCGCGCATCATGTATTCGACGGCCGGCAGGAGACCTGGATCGTAAACGAGCTGCGCAACGAGGCGGCCGGGAACCTGCGCTACCTGCAGCACGGCTTCGACGAGAGCCTGCTGCCGGACTTGCTGGATCAGCTGATGGCGGCCGGCAGGACCTCGCTCTTTGTAGAAGGCGGTGCGAAGCTGCTCAACAGCTTCATCGCCGCACGGCTCTGGGACGAAGCCCGTGTGTTCCGTACGCCCCCCAGCCTGGGAGCGGGAGTGCCCGCACCAAAGCTCCGGGGCGGCTCCCTGGCCGCGGCCTTTCCGCTCGGCGGCGACCGGCTGGAGCTGTTCCAGCACGAAGGCAGCCGCTTCCCTTATGTCCCCGGCGCGGAATTATAAGCAAGAATTACGATCCGCGGGATTTGGCCGGCTATCCGGGCTTCCTTGCTACCAGACGCGATGCTGTATCTGATCCTGACCATACTGCTGAACACCTATATCCAGATTGTCTTCAAGATCTTTGAGAAGAAGGGCGTGGACAATCTGCAGGCCATAGTGTTCGATTACTGGACCTGTGTCCTCACCGGCTGCATCTTCACCGGCACGCTGCCTTTGGGCGGCCATGCATTGCAGCAGCCCTGGCTGCCCTGGGCAGCGGGCATGGGGCTTGCGTTCATCTCTATCTTCAGCCTGGTAGGCTATTGTACCCTGAAGGACGGTATCACCACCGCGACCGTGGCCAACAAGCTCAGCATGGTCATTCCGGTGGCTGCGGCCATCTGGCTGTACCGGGACGCCATGCCCGCCCTGAAATGGGCCGGCATAGCGCTGGCGGTGCCGGCCGTTTACCTGAGCGCGAAGGAGCCCGGCCGGAACGCGAAAAACCGGGGCATCCTGCTCGCATTGCTGCTGTTCGTGACGAGCGGCCTGCTGGATACGGCCGTGAATTACGTGAGCCATACCTTCTTCGGCACCGGCGACGACGCTGCGGACGCGCATGAGCAGTCGGTTTATCTCGTCCATGCTTTCCTGGCGGCGGCCCTGGCGGGATCCTTCGCGACCCTGTACCTGCTGCTGCGTGGGCGTCGTAAATTTGCCCTGAAGAACCTGATTGCTGGGGTGACGCTCGGAGTGCCCAACTACTTTTCCATCTATTTTCTCATCCGGCTGCTGCAGACGGGCTTCCTGCCCGGCTCGGCGGCTATACCGGCGAATAATATCGGAATTGTGCTCCTGGCGGCGCTCTGCGCGGTCCTGTTCTTCCGCGAAAAGGCCGGCGCCGCACGCATCACAGGCATGGTGCTGGCTCTGGCCGCCATCCTGCTTATCCTGATTGCCGATCTGAATGCCGCCCATTGAAAAGTTCCGGACCCTGTCCGCACCCGCTACCGCCGAGCTCCGCGACCGCGGCAGCCGTTTCCTGGCCTTTGCCTATCCCGCTTCCGACCTGGAGACCGTGAAGTCCCTGGTGAAATCCCTTAAAGCCGAGCATCCGAAGGCCAACCATCATTGCGTCGCCTATCGTATGGGCGCGGACGGCAGCATCTACCGCGCCGGCGACGACGGGGAGCCCGCCGGCAGCGCGGGCAGGCCCATGCTCGCCGCTATCGACAGCGCGGGGCTGAACAATGTGCTGGTCGTGGTAGTGCGGTATTTCGGCGGGACGCTGCTGGGCGTGCCGGGGCTGATCCACGCGTACGGGACCGTTGCCGCGGATGCGCTGAAAGCCGCGGAGATCACCGAGCGCTGGGTGGAAAAGAAGCTGCGCATCGAATGCGACTACGGGGGCGTCGGCGAAGTGCTCTACCTGCTTCGCAAATCGGAATCGTCGATATATAGCCAGGACATGCAGTTGTTCTGCGTTATCGAAGCGGGAGTACCCCTGCCGCAGGTCGACGGCCTGAAACGTCAGCTCGGCGATATGCGGGGGGTAAGCGTAAAAGAATCATCGTAAAATAGACCAGGATTTAAAGGAGCGGGACGCCTTCCATGATATTGCAAACCCTGAAACCATCCCGATCCCCATTCTCTGATTTGTGATATGGCGAATCCGTTAAATCGTGAAAATCGCGGCTCCCTGGTCAAAGCCGAGGCTGCGCGCCTGGGCTTCATGGCCTGCCGGATTGCCCGGGCGCAGCCCCTGGACGAGGACGCGCGGCGGCTGGAAGCCTGGCTGGGAAAGGGTTTCGGAGGATCGATGCAATACCTGGAACGAAACTTCGAGCTGCGTGTGGATCCGACTAAGCTGGTGCCCGGAGCGAGGTCCGTGATCACGCTCCTGATGAACTACTTCCCGGAAGAGCGGCAGGATGCCGAGGCGCCGAAGATCGCCAAGTATGCCTGGGGGCAGGATTATCACGATGTGATCCGGGCGAAGCTGAATGAGCTGCTGGCGACGCTGCGCGTACAGGTGGGCGAGATCGAAGGCCGGGGCTTCGTGGACAGCGCGCCGGTGCTGGAACGCAGCTGGGCCGTACGCAGCGGGCTCGGCTGGATCGGCAAGAACGGGAACTTGCTGAGCCGCGACCATGGCTCGTTTTTCTTTATAGCGACACTGATCACCGATCTCGATCTGCAGGAGGATGCGCCTTTCACTACGGATCACTGCGGTACCTGCACGCGCTGCCTGGATGCCTGCCCGACGGAGGCCATCGTTTCGCCGACCGTCGTCGATGCCACGCGCTGCATCTCTTACCTGACCATAGAGCTGAAGGATGCGCTTATGCCCCCGGGCTTTGAGCATCGAGCCGACAACTGGATGTTCGGCTGCGACGTCTGCCAGGATGTCTGTCCCTGGAACCGCTTCAGCAAGCCGCATACGGAGGCGGCGTTCAAGCCCATTCCCGAGGTCCTGAACCTGAGCAAGGGTGAGTGGGAAGCGCTGGGGGAGGACGCGTTCCGGCAGGTATTCAGATACTCGCCGATCAAGCGGGCGAAGTGGGGCGGGGTGCTGCGGAATTTGCGGGCGATCGGAATTCGCTAATTCGTCGATTTGCGAATTGGTGAATTTTTGATCTTGGGCGGTTCTTGTTTTCGGACTCAGACGATGCTCATGCTTTCCGCGTATCTCTTGATCTTTACCAGTGTCACCCGCCAGTAGAACTCCAGGTGCTTGCGGATGGTCTCCGTCGGGAAGTTCGAGATCATCAGCCTAAGCATGGTGCCGGTGTCAGCGGCTTCCAGCCGGAAGTCGAAGAGCGTATAGCTCGCTTCCAGGTCCGGGAGCCGGGAAACGGAGCTCAGCTGCGTATACCGCAGCCGCAGCTCCGGATCGAAATCGAGAATGGTTCCGCGGTTCTCGAAGGGAATATGGTGCAGGCCCCGGATTATGAACGGACACCCGGGCTGCCAGCTGGTCTCAACGCTGAGCTGCATCTCGGGCTCGCCCATCCATCGCAGCATATGCTCCGGATCGGTCAGCGCCCGCCAGGTCCCGGCCCTGCTCGCGTCGATGGCCACGCTGCTCAGGAAGGGGGCTGCCGGCGGGAGGGCGGTGCCAGGATTGTAAGCGGAATTTGATGTCGGTTCCAAGGTTGATAACGGTATATGTCGACTCGTGGGGAGAGCTCCTTGCGGCTTTGCCCGAGGCCAGGGGAGGGGCGAAGTGCGACTG
>JASLDA010000070.1 GCA_030151745.1 Chitinophagaceae bacterium
GCCTACCAGACCCTGGTGACCCCGCTGCGCGGCTACCTGCAGAACGGGCTCTATGGCAGCCGCTACGCCCTGCTCAACGTCGACATATATGCGCCGGTCTTCGAAACCCTGTTCCCGCTGGAGACGGCCTTCCCCTCGGTCAACCGGCTGCAGCTGGGACTCTTTACGGACCTGGCCGCGGCGGGCGGCGAAAGCCGCTACTCGACGGCCTCGAAAGGCTGGTGCCAAAGCTACGGCTTCAGCGCCCGGACGGTGCTGGCCGGGTACCCGCTGCGCTTCGATATGGCCTGGCCGGGGAGCTTCGGCAGCAAGCCGGTCTGGTACCTCTCGCTGAGCCTGTAGCCTCTGGTTATCCCTGCGAATATTCTGCCGGCGCTTTCCGGAGCATAGAGCCATCAACACCGAGTCGCCGCAGGGTATGTACCCCGCCTGACTCTTGTCATCCTGAGCGCAGTCGAAGAGTGAGCCACGGGTCGAAGGGCGGCATGAGCCAGGCGGCGCTCCCAGGGCTTTTCCTGCCATGGTTCGACCCCGGTTCGCCCGAACCCGGACCTGCGCCCACCATGACATGAAAAGAAGTTCATTACGACGAGAAAAGGCCTCGATTAATGAACTGTCATTGGCTAGTTTCTACCCTGCCCGCAACAATCATCAGGGAAGTGACAACGGAATCTGCACTGCTTTTCGTTCATGTCAACCAGAGCTTGTCGAAGGGCGGCAGGGACGAAAAGCGGTGCTTCCAGGGTTTTTCGTTTCATGATTCGAGTATGGGTTCGACGAATCATTGCTCTCCATGAAAAAGGACCGGTTGACAATCTGCCCCGGCAGACCGCCTATATCATCAACTATTTATCAATCAGTTTTTTTCAAGCAATTATTAAATTTCTACATCCGGCAGCTGCCGGATGCCGGTCCTTTCTGCTATTTTCACTGGATCAAACCAACAGCTCATGTATTGCATACTGGCTAAAAAATCCTAAAACATTATATAAGATACATACGCTTTCATATTCATACTTCAGCCAACCGAACACATAGCCCTGAATCCCCCCGTCGTCAACTGCATTTTCTTCACCCCAATCCCCTTTATCCTATGCAACAACTCCGACAAAGACGAAGCTTCAGGGCCCTGTCCCTGGCGCTGCTGCTGTTCCTGGGAGCCATGGTGTTTCCCAAAGGAGCTTCGGCCACACACTTCAGAGGCGGCACGCTGAACTGGCAGCAGGCCGGCGGTGACAGTATCAAGTTTACGATCAACACATCCTGGAGAAGAGGATTCAGCTGGTCGGGCGGTACCTGGTCCGGCGGTCCCAATCCCACGGTCGGCTCTACCATCAACATCGGAACGATCACCTACGGCGACGGCGGAGCCGCTACGCTGCTTGCTACGGTCAATTCCTCGGATGCCACGACGGATATCATCAATACGACCTGCGTAGTGATACACAAGTACAATTCCGCCGGCAAGTTCGTGGTCAATGCCCTGAATAATTGCTGCCGCCTCAGCACCATATCGGATAATAACCACGATGTGAACTTCAACCTGCAGGCCCTGGTGACGGTGGGCGGCCCTCCCTTCAACAACTCCCCGGTGGCGTCCCTGCCGGCGGTCATCAACCTGCCAATCAACGCGACCGCGGCGACCTTCACCATACCGGGCACCGACCCGGACGGGGACGTGATCACATACCGCATCTCGCGCCCCGGCGCCCCTGCAAATACGACGACGGATACGCTGCATGAATCCGGGCTCACCGTGGCCTCGCCTCCGGGACTCACGCTTTCGCCGGACGGCACTATCGTCCTCAACACCGTAGGCCGCAGCATAGGCCAGCTGTATGCATTCCAGATCATGGTGGAAGACCGCAACAGCCTGTCCTCGCCGGTCAAGTCGAAGTTCCCGGTGGACGTATTGATCCGGCTGGTGGGTCCTTCCGCGCCGCCGCTGTTCGTGACGCCCACGCCCACGTCACCTTCCAACAACTTCACGGTGGCTCCCGGCAATACGCTGAGCTTTACGATCGCGGCCATAGACACCGATGCAGGCCAGACGGCCACGCTGGTACCGGTGTCCATTCCCATCGGCTCCGCCATGACGCCGACCCTGCCGGTGACGGGCGCTCCTAACGATACCGTCCGCTCCACCTTCAGCTGGACCCCGACAAACGCCCAATCGGGCACTTACGTGATCACATTTGTCGCCCGCGACACTCTGGGCATCCAGGCCCTGCGCAGCGTCAATATCACCGTCCCCTGCGCGCTCAGCGTTTCCGGGACGGTTTCCAACGTAAGCTGCAACGGTGGCAGCAACGGCGCTGTCGATATAACACCCGCCGATTTCTCCGCCGCATCCAACCTGCTGTACACCTGGAGCGATACCGGCACGTTCAGCGCGGGCACCCAGGATATCTCCGGTCTGGGCGAAGGCACCTACAGCGTCCGCATCGACGATATCGGCACCGGGTGCTTTACCTCGCGGAGCTTCACCGTAACCCAGCCCGCCCCTCTCGGTATCACGCCGACCATCACCGCTGCGGCCTGCCATGGAGGCAGCAGCGGTACCATCAGCCTGAGCGTATCGGGCGGCACCCCGGGCTATACCTATGCCTGGAGCAATGCCGGGACCGGCTCCGCCATCGGCGGACTGGCGGCCGGCAGCTACGGCATCACCGTGACGGACAGCAACGGCTGTACGGCGACGGGCTCCTACACCGTCGGGCAGCCTGATACCCTGACCGCATCGGCAACGGCCTCGAACGTCCTTTGCAACGGCGGCTCCAACGGCTCCGTCAATCTCAGCGTAAGCGGCGGCATCGCCCCCTACACTTACTCCTGGAGCAACGGCGCCGTCACCCGGAACCTGGGCGGCCTGCAGGCCGGCACATACAGCGTGAGCGTGACCGACGATCATGGCTGCCATGCCGCCGCTTCGGCCGCGGTCGGGGAACCGGCAGCCCTGGCCATTTCCGGCACGGTATCCAACGTGACCTGCAACGGCGGCAGCAACGGAGCCATCGACATCACGGTTACGGGCGGCACCGGCGGCTACAGCTATGCCTGGGCCGGCGGCGCGACATCCGAGGATCGCAGCGGCCTGGCGGCCGGCATGTATACCGTCACCGTCACCGATGCGAACGGCTGCAGCAAATCCGCTTCGTTCACCGTGACCGAAGCACCCGCGCTCACGGCGTCCATCGGCAACAACAACACATTCTGCGGACAGAACACCATCTATATCGGCTATGGGCCCCAGTCCCTGACGCTTACCGCAAGCGTCTCCGGCGGCAAGCCCGGTTATACCTATCTCTGGTCCCCGGGCGGCGCGACAAGCCCCTCCGTAACGGTCAGCCCGACCGTCGCGACCAGCTATTCCGTGACCATCAAGGATGCCAACGGCTGCTCCATCACCAAAACGGCCACGGTGAAGGTGAAGGACGTGCGCTGCGGCCAGAAGAACGACAAGGTGCAGGTATGCCATAACGGCGACAATGCGATCTGCATCGCCCCGAGCGCCGTGCCCGCGCACCTGGCGCAGCACGGCGACTGCCTGGGAGACTGCTCCGGCGCCTATGCCAGGATGGCCCCCGGCAAGCAGAACGCGGAGGGCGGCATCACGATC
>JASLDA010000096.1 GCA_030151745.1 Chitinophagaceae bacterium
GTTGTGCAGCTGGTACAGGATGGCGTAGCTCAGCGCATAGTCGTAGTACTGCGCGCTGAGCTACGCCATCCTGTACCAGCTGCACAACCACATTGCAAAGAATATCCTCCACCAGGATCCCCGCGCAACGAACTACTACGGGCACAAGGAGATCGGTGATTTCCTGCGCAATATCCTGAAATACGGCGCGGCCAAGGACTGGCGTACCGTCCTGAAGGAAAGCACGGGCGACGAGCTGAACGCCAAAGCGATGCTGGAATACTTCTCCCCGCTGACGGCATGGCTGAAACAGCAGAACCAGGGCCGCAAATACACCCTGCCTGAAACGCTCTGATAAAGCCGCTCCCGGTAGCCGACAGCGCGGTCCGCGAATCTTGTTTCTTTGCAGCCATGGATGCCCGGCCGCTCATCGCGATTTTCTGCAACAGCTTTCCGCCTGAACGGGGTGCGGCCGCCCAGCGCATGCATCATATCGCTGCGCTGCTCCGTGATGCCGGCTACCGGGTCGAGGTTGTGAGCAGCATGCCCAATTATCCACAGGGCCGGATCTTCCCGGGCTACCGCGGCCGCCTGCAATGCTTCGAAACCGTGGACGGCATATACGTTCAGCGCTGCTGGCTTTATCCGTCCAACAGCGGATCGGCGGCACCGCGCGCCGCGAACCTGCTCAGCCAGGTGCTATCGTTCCGGCTCTTCGCATTCCGGCGGATTCTGAAGCTCCGGCCTGCCCTGGTCATCGTCTCGTCCCCGCCGCTGCCCATGGCTTCCGCCGCCGTGCAATACTTCAGCCTGGCCGGCGTCCCGGTCCTGCTCAACATCAGCGATCTCTGGCCGCTTTCCGCGAAAGCGCTCGGCGCGGCCTCGGGAAGCCGGGTCTACCGCATGCTGCAAAACTGGGAGCACCGTATGTACGAGCTGGCCAGCGCCGTCAGCGGGCAGAGCCGGGCCATCCTGGTACACGTGCAGGCAAGCCTGGCCCGCCCCAAGCCGCAGTTCCTGCTCCGCAATCTTCCCGCGGCCGGGCCGACGCCACAACGCGGGCAGGTCCACGGGAATGAGCTCCGCATAGTTTATCCGGGTCTTCTCGGCCACGCACAGGGGCTGCAGGCGCTGATCGCCGCCATTGACTGGAAAGGCCTGGATGCGAGTCTCGATATCTACGGCGAAGGCGCCGAGCAGGCAGCGGTGCAGGACTGGATCGACGCACACCCGGAACAGCCGGTCCGGCTGCTGCAGCCCATCGCCGCCGAAGAGCTCGGGGAACGCTTTGCCGGTTACGACGCTATGCTCGTACCCCTTGTCGGCGAGATTCCCGGAGCAGTGCCCAGCAAGCTTTTTACGGCGATGCATGCCGGCCTGCCGGTACTCTACAGTGCCGGCGGCGAAGGAGCCGGCATCATCCGGGACTATGAGCTGGGGCTCGTCAGCGCTCCCGGGGACTATGAAGCCCTAGCTGATTCGATCCGCTCGTTCCGGCGGCTGGACGCCCGCGCGCGTGAAGCCCTGCGAACGAATCTGCTCCGGGCCGGGATGCAGGACTTCAACCGTGAAGTCCAGGACGGGCGCTTCCTGAGTTTCGTCCGGCAATTGATTCAATCGGAGCAGAACTTAGATGCGCCAATCTGAACGTTTCAGGGCGGCACCTTGAGCTACCGCACTGCGCGCAGCAATCATGCAGGAAGCGACAATGGAATCTGCACTGCATTTCGTCCATGTCATCCGAGCTTATCGAAGGACCGCATGGACAAAATGCAGTGCCTCCGGAGCTTCTCCTGTCGTGGTTCGACTCCGGTTCGCCCAACCCGAACCTGCGCTCACCATGACAGGAAAAGAGGCTCACTCAACGACCTGTCGCTGGCGGACATGAGCAAAAGGAATCCACGACCTGAAATAAAAAACGGCTGACCCTCGACAGGGCCAGCCGTTGTTCATAAACGGGTCTGGTATCGTACCGGATGCGCTGTGGACCAGCGTGCCGCTGAGAGCCGCAGCGTATCAGGCCGTCTTTTTATAAGGCGGCCTGATGCTCATCGGTATTATTTCTTGTAGTTGCGGAGCTTGAGGACCGTACGGCGGTTCTGCGCGCGCCCAGCAGCCGTCCCGTTGTCGGCTACAGGCTGTGTTTCGCCGAAGCCCGTGGCGGTCATACGATCTGCGCTGATGCCATGGCCGGAGAGATAGTCGCGAACAGCATCGGCCCGGCGCTGGCTCAGATCCATGTTGGTGTATGTCTTAGGCTGCACGTTGTCCGTATGGCCTTCGATATCGGCGTACAGGCTCGGGTCGGCCTTCAGGATCGCAACAACTGCGTCCAGGCTCTTGTAGGAAATCGGCTTCAGGGTCGCCTTGCCGGTCTCGAAGAAGATGGCCTTGGCCGCCTTATCCACCTGCATGATGACCTCCTTGCGGATCTCGGGGCAGCCCTGATTCGTGGTCGAATACACATCCGGGCAACGGTCTACGTCGTCTGCGAAGCCGTCATTGTCCCTGTCGGGAACCGGGCAGCCCTGGCGCTCGACGGTACCGGCCTGATACGGGCACTTGTCTTTGTTATCCGGCACTCCGTCGCCATCGGAATCGGGGCAGCCGTTGAACTGGGCAAGGCCTGCAACCAGCGGGCATTCATCATCCTTGTCGGAGATGCCGTCGCCGTCAGAATCCGGGCAGCCGTTGAACTGGGCCATGCCGGGGATAGTCGGGCACTGGTCCTCCGCGTCTTCGATACCGTCGTTGTCCGTATCCAGGGGTGCCAGCTTTGCCGTAGCGTCTGCGGCAGGCGGCTTCGGCACTCTGTACCCCGGCTTGAACCAATATACGAACCCGAGGGAATGCTGGATAGCATTCGCGTCATGGCTGGTAGCCGCAACGCGAAACGCGCTCTCGATGTTGAGATTGAGATTCTTATCCTTCGTGAGGTTTACATTGACACCGAGCCCCAGGGGGATATTGGCGCCGAAATAGCTGTCATGATATGTTCCTGCAATGCCGGCCAGGATGTACGGCGACGCGATCCAATGCCGCTTGTCAAGGATGTTATAGTGGAAGCGTGCATCCAGATTGCCCAGAAACTTCTCATTCTTCAGGCGGGTATCGTCATTTCTAGTCCGCTGGACATAGAGCGTATCGTCATTGCCCGTCGGCTGATCCATGAAACCCATCGTCAGGCTGAAGTTCAGGTCGAAATGGCTGCCTGCCTCGAGCCAGTAGCCGAACGTACCCACAGGGCGCCAGAGCAGCGCGCGGTGATACACCGTATCGATGCCGGGAGTGCCGGGAGTCGTCGGCGTAGCGGTGCCGTTCTTATCCTCTGTGTACTTGAGGTGGAGCTTGTCGTTCAGGAAATAGCGGCCGGTCTGGGGTCCGTAGAAATCATAGGCCCCGAAAGAGATGCTGATACCATGTCGGTTCTGTGCGTCGGAAACCGCGGGCAGCAGCAGGGCCGCTGTACATAAACCGGCACAAAAAGCGTTTTTAAGCGTCATAGTTGAGTCTGTTTAATGCTGCGGTTAACGATAAATCATTAAGGGAATGGTTGCATTGTCTCCGGGCAGGTAGCCGATCTTCAGCGAGCCGGTGGTCGGGCCGCTTACGGAAACCAGGCGCAGGGTAGCTTCAGAGCTGTCGACACCCGTCGGAAGATAGTTTGCCGGTATGGGGAAAGCCGTGATCCAGCTGTTCCGCTGCGGCAGCAGCGTACGGGTATAGGTTATGTCCGGCACATTTGCGACTGCTGCATGGAGGACAAGCGTAGCCGTCAGCGTATCCGGGAAGGAAACCCTCGAGCTCAGGATAGCCGTGCCTTCCGAATTGATCGTATCTCCCTCAGAGTATTGGAGGGTATCGGTCTGCCAGGCGTCGACCGGGATGGTGATATAATTCGCCGTACGCCCATTGTTGAGGTCGTACTCGTCCGACTTGTACTTCTCGCAGGAGGCCACGCCGAACAGCAGCACGAGCGCACTCAACGCGAGGATTATATTATTTCTCATACTAAATTGTGTTAAAGTCGGTTAGAGGTCAAACCAAAGCGGATCGTAGTAGAAGGGGATCACCTTCGGTGCATTCGGATTCGGAGTTACTTCTTCCGCCAGCGGATAGGTCAGGCGGCGGATGAGCGGCCCGTTCGGCGCACCCGGCGGCAGGCTCAGCGCCGGCACTTCGGAGCCGATGGGCCCGCTGCGGCGCCATTGCGTGAAGGCTTCGATCGGGCGGTCCATCAGATCGATCCATTGCTGCAGGTGAATTTCGTTCACGGGATTCGCTACGCTCGCAAGGCTCTTGCTGGTCGAGAAGGCCGTGGCGTTGGCAGGACTGACCCCATAATAGAGGCAGGCCTGGTTCAATGCCTGCTGGTAATAGTTGTTTGCAGTGCTGAGATCCTGTGTTACACCCAGACCGCGCGCATATGCTTCGGCCATAAAGAACAATTGCTCGTGGTAGGAGAAGATCAGCTCCGGAGCGGTGGCACGATAGAGGTAGGCGCTGATGGTGCTGGTGCTGTCGTCGGCTTCCTGCTCGGTATTCACACCGCGGAAGCTCGTCGAAATATGGCGGTCGAAATACTGGGGCAGGCGCGGATCGCTCTGGGCCAGCATCGGCTGCAGCACCGTATTGTTGGCGAAGAAGAAAAGATTGCTGCCGCCCGCGTAGCGAACCAGCAGCCGGTATTTCGGGTTTTCCGTGTTGGCTGCGGAATAGAAGGGGAATTGGAGGTTCTGAGTTGCAGCGTTCAGCATGCTGGTACCAGATACCAGGTTGCCGATTTGGGTCGCGACACCGGGCTCCTTATCGACAAGCGAGAACAGCACGCGGAGCTTCAGGCCATTCGCCGCCCGGGCCCAGTTGCTCATATTGCCGGTATAGAACAGATCCGCGGATGTGATCTTCGGAGCGGTCGCGGTGAGATCGATCTGGGCCAGCGAGGAATCGAGCATCGAAAGCACCCGGTGCAGCACCTGCTGCTGGGGGTCGAAATGGGGATACGGGATATTCGTATTCCAGGCCTCGCTTGCCGGCACATCTCCCCAGAGCATGGTGGCTTCGTACAGGCACTCCGCCATCATGATCCTGGAAACAGCCGCGGCGTTATTGTTCCGGGGCGTCGCAGCCTCGGCGATATCGATCGCCTGCTTGAAGTTGTTCCCCGAGGAGGAATAGTACGTCTTCCAGGTATTCCCCAGCGAGTAAATGCTGATATCGTAGACATTGCCTGCTCCCCAGCCGAAGTTGCCTCCGGAGGCGATGGTCTGCGCAGCCAGCGCGACTGAAATATACGCGTCTCCGCCGGCGCGTGTCGCGGCCAGGTTGACGGCAGCGTAGTTGAACAGCAGTCCCGGGTCAACTGAAGTTGCCGCGTTTGGGCTGTCATTAATATCCAGGTATTTGCGGCAGGAGCTCACGCTGAACAGGGTCGCGCAAGCAAGAGCCGATATGGCTATTTTTTTAAGCTTCATCTTAGAGTGTGAGTTTAAGGTTGAGACCATAGCTTTTCGAGGTCGGGAAGGAGTTGAATTCCACACCATCGCCGGCGCTGCCCGTACCGAAATAGCTGCTTTCGGGATCTACATGCGGTACATAGCTCTT
>JASLDA010000101.1 GCA_030151745.1 Chitinophagaceae bacterium
CTGAGCCGGAAGATCCGCGAGCAGGAAGTCCTGGACGCGCGGAACCTGGTCGTCTTCGGCTGGGCCGGCATGCGCGGCGTCGTATCGCTGGCGGCGGCGTTGGCCATCCCGCTTACCCTGAAGGACGGGATCACCCCTTTCCCCCACCGCAGCCTCGTGATCTACCTGACATTCTGCGTGATCTTATCCACGCTGGTGATTCTCGGCTTCAGCCTGCCCTGGGTGATCCGGCTGATGAAGATCCCGAAGCACAGCATCGTCGTGGAGGAATACAATATCCGCCAACGGATCGTGAGCAATGCCATCAATCATATCGAGGAGAATCTCTCGCTGCTGCCGGACGAGATCCTGCACAACCTGAAAAGCAAGTACGAGGTAAAGTTCAACCGGCTGCAGAAAACCGATCTTCCGGCGAACTATTTCGGGAAAGGGAACACCCTGCGGGGCGATATCTTCAATGAGTATTCGAAAGTTCAGATCGATCTCATCGGTGTGGAACGCGAAACCCTGACCGCGCTGCACCGGAGCGGGGAGGCAAGCGAAGAGGTGATCCGCAAGATCGAGCGGGAGCTGGATCTCGAGGAAAGCCGGCTGAATATGGAGATGTACAACGACTGACGCACCGGAACCCGGGCCGGCGGACCGAGGCGCTAGCGGCTCTCGCCGCCGAAGGTAGCGTCGAAGGCGCGGCTGATGGCCGCTTCGATCTCCTGCTCCAGGCGCGTGTTCAGCTCGTTGTGCCAGCTCTGGCAGCAGGCCGCGATGGATACGCCATCCGGCAGGACCTTGATCTGCGCATGCTGACCGTGCTCCGGGCATTGGGCGCTTTCCAGCTTCTGGGTGATTTCCTGAAAGTTTATCATAGCGATGTTGAATGTAACAAATCCACATCGAAAATTCAGCACACATGCCCCGGAATACAGAAAGGACGGTGAAAACCGTCCTTTCTGCGATACATTATGAGGATATGCGGATTACTCCGGCCGGTATTATTCCTGTACGAATTCGCCGCTCGCAACGATTTCCACTTCATCCCCGAGGGCAGCCGTGCCGGAATCCTTGCCGATGCCGAAATCCAGGCGCTTGACGGTGCCGGTGATCTTGAAGCCGACGAGGTTCTTTTTAGAATAAGGATGTACGCCCTGGCCTACCAGCACCGCGTTCATCTTGACGGCCTTGGTCACTCCGTGCATGGTGAGGTTGCCGGTCAGCGTATAGTTCTTACCGCTGCCCTTCTTGAAACCAGTGCTCCGGAACGTAATGGTCGGGTACTTCGCCACGTCGAAGAAATCCGCGGTGCGCAGGTGCTCGTCGCGCTTGTCGTTCTCCGTGTTGATGCTGGACGCGTCCGCGCTGAGCTCGAACACGGCGTCGGAGAAGTCGGGCTTCTCGGATTTGATGGTCGCCGTGAAGTTGCGGAAGGAGCCGTCCACTTCGGAGATCATCATATGCGTGATGTTAAAGCCCAGGCGGCTGTGCGCCTTGTCTGCAGTCCAGGTGTGGGCGCCGGCGCCGAAGCCCAGCAGCGCAACGGCAGCAGTAAGAATGATGCGTTTCATTTTCGTGCGTGAATTGAGCTGCGAAGCTAAACTCCGCAGCTCCTTCGACCCGATTAAGCTTTCTGATAGGCTGATAGATTGTACGTACAATGGTTTAAATAAAGACGCTATTGGAGTCGTATTCCAGGATGGGGCCAGGCGGGCCCGGACACCTGCATCCCGGCGGTGGAATTTAACGAAGCGAAACTCTGCCGGGTGCTACTTTTAGCGCCATCAAACATCAACCGTATATGAAAACACTGTTCCGCTTCTTCCTTCCGGCGCTGCTGATGCTGGCCCTGCCGGCTTTTGCGCAGCACGGCAAGGAGGACAAAAGCAAGCGGCCGAGTCCGCCGGCGACCGTCACCCGGAAGATCAGCGGGGGCGCCACCATCTCCATCAATTATAGTCAACCTGCGGTCAAGGGCCGCACCATAGGCAAGGACCTGGAACCTTACGACGGCAAGATCTGGCGGCTGGGCGCCAACGAGGCTACCGTGTTCTCGACCGACAAGGCGCTTACGATCGACGGCTCGCCCCTGCCGGCCGGGGAATATGCCCTTTTCTGCCTGAAGAACGGCGATGTCTGGACCCTGATCTTCAACAAGGTCTGGAATACCTGGGGAGCCTACGACTATGAAAAGAACAAGGCTTCGGATGTGCAGCGCGTCGATATCAGGCAGCAGACGACCGGCAGCAGCGCCGAGCGCCTGACTTTCAAAATCGCGCCGGACGGCACGATCCAGTTCAACTGGGGCAGCTACGAGATCCGCTTCAAAGCCGCAGTGGCCGGCTGAGCAAAACTGGCTTAATGAAAACGGGCTGTCCCTTCAAAAGGACAGCCCGTTTTGCCTATAGGCGATTGCTCACCGTCCTCCCCGCCGCTGCTTCAGGAAGTAGCGCAGGAAATAGACCGCAGCGGCAGTCTCGGTGAGCAGTCCGGCCCCGATCAGCAGATCGCCGCCGGGCCAATGGTTGAGCTTGGCCAGCACGCCGAACAGCACCGACAGCGAAGCAATGATCAGGAGCAGAATTAACAGGTGGCGCATGGCTGGAAGCGTTTAATCGCGCAAATCGAGGTTCTAAATAACGATATTGATCATCCGCCCCTTCACGAACACGATCTTTTTGGGCGCCTTGCCTTCGAGCCATTTGATAATGTTCGGATCGGCCAGCACTTCCTTCTCGATGCTGCTCTGGCTCGCATCCAGCGCGAAGGGCATCTCGTGGCGGGTCTTGCCGTTGATGGCGACAGGATACATCTTGGTGCTTTCGGTGAGATACTTCTCCTCCCACTTCGGGAAGGGCGCCAGCACTACGGAGCTTTCATGCCCGAAACGGTGCCAGAGCTCCTCGGCAAGGTGCGGGGCGAAGGGCGCGATGATCACGGCCAGAGCCTCCAGCACGTCGCGGCTCCTGCAGCCTGCGGCGCTGAGCTCGTTGACGCAGATCATGAATGCGGAGATGCAGGTATTGAAGCCGAAGCGCTCGATGTCCTCGCCGATCTTTCTGATGGTGCGGTGGATAGTGCGGAGCTGCTCCTCGGTGGCCGCAGTTTCCTGCGGCAGCCATTCGCCGGCCTCGTTTACATACAGGCGCCAGAGCTTCTTGAGGAAGCGGTGCACCCCCTCGATACCCTTGGTATCCCAGGGCTTACTCACCTCGATCGGGCCGAGGAACATCTCGTACATCCGGAAGGTATCCGCGCCGTACTGGGCTACAATGTCGTCGGGATTGACGACGTTGTATTTGGACTTGGACATCTTTTCGACTTCTACTCCGCAAATGAATTCCTCCTCATTTGGAAAAAACACAGCATTAGAATTCTCTGGACGCCAAGAACGAAACTGATTGACATCCAATTTCTCTCCGTCTACGAAACTGACGTCCACTCGAATTGGTATCATCAAATCCATGGTACAATCAAATGTCACTTTGGCTGTATTGTATTTCAACAATTCCTCCTTGATAAAAGAAGCCAATTCTTCACGAATCTCATCAGACAAATTATTGTGAATGATCGCATTCCTAATTTCCTTAGAAATATAGATAGCAGGTTGAATTACACTAATGGATTCAGTTAAGTCCATTTCGAACAATCCGTCCGCATTGACTCTATAGGAGTGCGCCGCCATGTTTGCAGACCGCGTGACTGCTAACTTAAAAGCCAACCTCGAGCTTCCCTGGATCATCCCCTGGTTCACCAGCTTCCGGAACGGCTCGTCGAAGCTTATGCAGCCGAGATCGGCCAGGACCTTGGTCCACATCCTGGAGTACAGCAGGTGGCCTACGGCATGCTCGGTACCGCCTATGTACACGTCCACCTGCTCCCAGTAATCCGTGGCCTCCCGGCTCGCGAACTCCTCATCGTTGTGCGGGTCCATGTAGCGGAGGAAGTACCAGCTGGAGCCGGCATATCCCGGCATCGTGTTCGTCTCGCGGCGGCCTGCCGGCGTCTCCACCCAGTCTTCGAGATTGGCCAGCGGCCCCTGCCCTTCCGGGCCTGGCTTGTAGGTATCCACATGCGGCAATTCCACCGGCAGCTCGCGGGAAGCGGGATCCAGGGGCAGGGCATCTTCGTCGATGGTGTAGGGAATATCGTTCTGGTAGATGACGGGGAAGGGCTCGCCCCAGTAGCGCTGGCGTGAAAAGCCGGCGTCGCGGAGCTTGTAGTTGATACGGCGCTCGCCGATGCCCGCGTCTTCCAGCGCGCGGATCGCCACCTCCACGGCCTTGGAAACGGGCAGCCCGCTGAGGAAATCGGAGCCTTCGATGGTGCCGCTCTTATCGGTGTACGCAGCTTCGCCGGTATAGCTGCTGCCGAAGATGTTCGTGATCGGGATCGCGAAATGCCGGGCGAAGGCATGGTCGCGGTCGTCGCCGGCCGGCACGGCCATGATGGCGCCCGTGCCGTAGCCCGCGAGCACATATTCGGAGATATAGATCGGGATGGGTTTGCGCGTGAAGGGGTGCACGGCATACGCGCCGGTGAAGGCGCCCGTCACCTGCTTCACCTCCGCCATGCGCTCGCGTTCGGAGCGGCGCTGCGTGTAGAGCTTGTACTCCGCGACCTCGTGCTGCTGCGCGTCCGTCGTAATGCGGCCCACCAGCTCATGCTCCGGGGCCAGCACCATGAAGTCGACGCCGAAGATGGTATCGGGGCGCGTAGTGAACACGGTGATCTTCTCGGCACGGTCCCGCACGTCGAAGATCACCTGTGCGCCGCTGCTCTTGCCGATCCAGTTGCGCTGCATGTCCTTCATCGCTTCGCTCCAGTCGAGGCCCTCGAGGCCGTCCAGCAGGCGTTCCGCGTACTCGGTGATGCGCAGCATCCACTGCCGCATCTTCTTGCGCACGCAGGGATGCCCGCCGCGCTCGGAGACGCCGTTGATCACCTCGTCATTGGCCAGCACCGTGCCCAGGGCCTCGCACCACCAGACCTCCGCGAAGTCGAGATAGGCGAGGCGATAATTCATCAGGACGCTGCGTTGCTCGGCGGTGGTGAACTGGCGCCACTGTTCTTTGTTGAACTCGAGCTTCTCGTCTCCCGGCGCCGGCGTATGGCTGTTGCCTTCCTTCTCGAAGATGGCTACCAGGTCCGCGATGGGCCGGGCCTTCTGGCTTCTGCGGTCGAACCAGGAATGGAAGAGCCGGGTGAAGATCCACTGCGTCCATTTGTAGTAGCCCGGATCGGAGGTGCGGACCTCGCGGCTCCAGTCGTAGGAGAAGCCGATATTATCCAGCTGCTGGCGGTAGCGCGCGATGTTCTGCTCCGTCGTAACGGCCGGATGCTGCCCCGTTTCCAGCGCGTATTGCTCCGCCGGCAGACCGAAGGCGTCGTAGCCCATAGGGTGCAGGACGTTATAGCCGCGCTGCCGCTTGTAGCGCGCATAGATATCCGAGGCGATATAGCCCAGAGGATGACCGACGTGCAGCCCCGCGCCGGAGGGATACGGGAACATATCCAGCACATAGAACTTGGGCCGGGTCTTGTCGTTAACGGTCTTGTAAATGGCATTGTCTGTCCACCACTTGCGCCACTGCTGCTCGATTGCAGAGAAATTGTAGTCCATAATTCATCCTCCGGAAAGGCCCGCAAAATTACGGTTTACGATGCCCTTTATCCCGCATGCTGCCGGCGCGGGAATGAAAATCCCGGGCCATACGCCGCATTCGGGCTCCTACCTGGCGGTATAATGCTCCGGGGTATAACTTGGCGCTTCCGTTTCATCCTGAAAATCCAGGCTTTCCATGCTCTCTTTCTGGGAACGCGAATCGTTCACGCGCTACGATCATATCATCATCGGCAGCGGCATCACCGGCGTATCGGCGGCCATTGCCATTAAGACCCGCTTCCCGGGCGACCGGGTGCTGATCCTGGAGCGGGGCCTGCTGCCTACCGGCGCCACCACCCGCAATGCGGGCTTTGCCTGCATGGGCAGCGCGGGCGAGATCCTCGCCGATCTGCAGCACAGCAGCGAGGAGGCTGTCCTGGATTTATTCCTCCGCCGCAAGGCCGGGCTGGACCTGCTGCGCAGCCGCTTCAGCGACGAAGAGCTGGGCTACGAGTCTCACGGCGGCTACGAATTGCTGGGACCGGGCAGCCTGCATGTGCTCGGCCAGCTGGACCGCCTGAACGCCCTGCTGCGCCCCCAGCTCGGGCAGGACGCATTCCTTCCGGCCGGCGACCGCATCGCCTCTTTCGGCTTCTCCGGCTCGCAGGTTGCCGGGATAATATATAACA